>JAPLLL010000136.1:1109-3237 GCA_026387595.1 Candidatus Omnitrophota bacterium | reverse complement strand
ATACAGCACCTTTTCAAGGTCCCTCAGGTTGATGTCCAAAAGATGCGCGATGCGCGATGGGACAGCCTTAAAGAACCAGACGTGTGAAACCGCCGTGGCCAGCTCTATGTGGCCCATGCGTTCGCGCCTGACGCTTGAACGCGTTACCTCAACGCCGCAGCGGTCGCAGACAATGCCTTTATGCTTTACCCTTTTATATTTTCCGCAATTACATTCCCAGTCCCTTGTGGGGCCGAATATCTTTTCGCAGAAAAGGCCGTCTTTCTCGGGCTTGAATGTCCGGTAATTTATGGTTTCCGGCTTTTTTACCTCGCCCTTGGACCATGCCTTTATCGTCTGGGGTGAGGCAATTCCTATTGATACGCAATCAAAAAGGCTTATATTGTCTTCCATGTCTATTTGGACTTTTCTTTTTCCTTTTCTTTTTCTCTTTCAAGCTTTACGTCAAGGCCGAGACCCTGTAGCTCTTTTACCAGGACGTTAAATGATTCCGGCGTGCCGGGCTGCAGCGCGTTCTCGCCCTTTACAATGGCTTCGTATATCTTGGTCCTGCCGACGACATCGTCGCTCTTTACGGTTAAAAGTTCCTGCAGCGTGTATGCGGCACCGTACGCCTCAAGCGCCCACACTTCCATTTCGCCGAAACGCTGTCCGCCGAACTGCGCCTTGCCGCCGAGCGGCTGCTGGGTCACCAGGGAATACGGACCGATGGAACGCGCGTGTATCTTATCGTCGACCATATGGACCAGCTTCATCATATAAATAAAGCCTACCGTGACCTTTTGGTCAAACGGTTCTCCCGTAAGGCCGTCCCTCAGCGTGACTTTTCCGTCGGAAGGGAGCTTGGCCTTTTTCATCTCTTCCTTGATCTCCAGCTCTGTGGCGCCGTCAAACACGGGCGACATCACGCTGAAACCAAGGACCTTTGCTGCCCAGCCAAGGTGTGTCTCAAGGATCTGGCCCACGTTCATTCTTGACGGAACGCCTAAGGGATTAAGCACTATGTCCACAGGCGTGCCGTCCGGAAGGTACGGCATATCTTCCTGCGGCAGGATCTTTGCTACAACACCTTTATTCCCGTGCCTGCCCGCAAGCTTGTCGCCTACCGAGACTTTGCGCTTGCTTGCTACATAAACTACAACCTTTTTTAATACGCCGGGAGGAAGTTCGTCCCCGCGCTTTATGTGTTCGATCTCGGACTCCATCTCATAGGAAAGTTCCTCTATCTGAAGGTCATATATCCTTGCTGTTTTCTTTATTTCGCGTTCCGCGTCCGGATCGGCCGCTATCTTGACGTCTTCTATGTCGCAGCGTTCCAGTTTTTCCAGGTCTTTTTTCCTTATGGGTCGGTCTTTGCCGATCACTGTAACGCCGGTTTCAACATCCAGCAGGCTGTTATCAAGCTCTTTACCGGACAGAAGTTTGATAAGTTTTTCGGCCTTTTCCTCTTTGATAGCGTCTATCTGGCCTTTGTAAAATCCTCTTACCTCTTCAAACTGCTTTAATTCTTTTGTCTTTTCCTCTTTTGTCTTTGACCGCGGCTCTTTTCTGGCGAATATCCTTACATCCACGACAATGCCTTCTATGCCGGGCGGCACGGTGAGCGACGCATCCCGCACATCGCCGGCCTTTTCGCCGAATATGGCGCGCAGGAGTTTTTCCTCAGGCGAAAGCTCTGTCTCGCTCTTCGGTGTAACCTTCCCGACCAATATATCCCCGGGGAAAACCTCTGCGCCCAGGCGCACGATACCGCTCTCGTCCAGGTTCGCAAGCGCTTCTTCGCTCACGTTCGGGATATCCCGCGTCACTTCTTCGTTGCCGAGCCTTGTGTCCCGGGCCTCGATCTCAAACTGTTCTATATGAACGGAAGTAAATATATCTTCCTTTACGAGCTTGTCGCTTATCAGGATCGCATCTTCAAAATTATAACCTCTCCACGGCATGAACGCCGCAAGCACGTTTTTGCCAAGCGCGAGTTCCCCGCCGGAAGTCCCGGGGCCGTCCGCTATAACCTCACCCTCTTTAACAAACTGGCCGAGTTTTACGACCGGGCGCTGGTTTATGCTTGTATTCGCGTTTGATTTTTCAAACTTTCTGAGCTTGTAAACCCTGCCGCTTACCACGACCT
>JAPLLL010000136.1:0-989 GCA_026387595.1 Candidatus Omnitrophota bacterium | reverse complement strand
TTGCGTCGTCGTGCTCTAAGAACGGTATCAGGGCCGCTGCCACGCTGACAAGCTGAACAGGCGATACGTCCATATACTGGATATCTTTCGGCTCTGCCAGGACAAAGTCGTCTTTGTGCCTGCAGAATACGCGGTCCTCGGTGAATTTGCCGTCTTTATCAAGCTTTGCATTCGCCTGCGCAACTACAAATTTATCTTCTATGTCGGCGGTAAGGTGCTCTATGCGGTTGGTGACTTTTCCGTTCTCCGCTTTTCTGTACGGCGTTTCTATGAACCCGAATTCATTCACGCGGGCATATGAGCTCAGAGACGTTATCAATCCGATGTTCGGGCCTTCAGGCGTTTCTATTGGGCACATGCGGCCGTAATGGGTGTAATGCACGTCCCTTACTTCAAAACCCGCCCTTTCCCTGCTCAGGCCGCCCGTGCCAAGCGCGCTCAGGCGCCTCTTGTGCGTCATCTCTGCAAGCGGATTTGTCTGGTCCATGAACTGCGAAAGTTGTGATCTGCCGAAAAAGTCTTTCACAACAGTGGCAATGAGCTTTGTATTGATAAGATTATGCGGCATCGCGTTCTCAAGGTCATAGATGTTCATCTTCTCGCGCGTTGCCCTCTCGAGCCTTACGAGCCCGATCCTGAACTGGTTCTGCAAAAGTTCCCCTACCGAGCGGATGCGGCGGTTGCCAAGGTGGTCGATGTCATCGATATTGCCTTTTCCGTTCTTAAGGTCCACGAGCGCCTCTATAACGCGGATGATCGTTTTATTATCCAGCGCGCGCTGGTTGATCACCGTATTCATGCCGAGCTTGCGGTTCAGCATAAAGCGTCCGACCCTGCCCAGGTCATATCGCTTGCCGTCAAAGAAATACCTGTGTATCAACAGTTTCGCCGCTTCGATGGTCGCAGGATCACCGGGCCGGATCTTCCTGAATATATCCAGTAGCGCCTCTTCCTGTGTTTTTGTATGGTCTTTCTGGAGTGTCTTAGAA
>JAPLLL010000100.1:6738-10637 GCA_026387595.1 Candidatus Omnitrophota bacterium | reverse complement strand
AATTGTGGACCGGAAAGCGGCCGCCAATAGCAGTAATGAGAAACGCGTTGGAAAAGCGAAGGCAAGGCCAAGATTGACAGTCGGGACAGGTTCCGACCCAGATAATATGCAGAAGTTAAGGAACCTGTCCCCGTAGGAGTCTTAATCACTAAACTGAGTAGCGACCACAACGGATGGTTGCAATAACCTATGATAAAACTAAGTTTTTTTATACTAGGCAGCATAATCGGCAGTTTTCTTAATGTGTGTATTTACAGGATGCCGCGCTCAGAATCGCTGGTTAAGCCGCGTTCAAGATGCGTTCATTGTCAGAAGGCGATCAAGTGGTACGAGAACATTCCCCTGATAAGCTATATCGTGTTATCAGGGAAGTGCTCGGCCTGCAAAAAGCCGATCAGCCCCAGGTATTTTATAGTCGAGTTTTTAACAGCGGCATTATTTGTCCTGTTCTATATAAAATTCGGCCTGACGTTTGATCTGTTATTTTTCCTTATCATGCTGTGCGGGCTTATAGTCGCGACGTTCATAGATTTTGAGCATCAGCTTATACCGGATACGGTTTCGTTCGGCGGGCTTGCGCTCGGGCTCGCAGTAAATGCGTTCAAGGGCAGGGCAATATTTCTTAATTCGCTGTCTGGCGCGGTTATAGGCGGACTTAGCATTTACGTGATCGGCGTTATCGGAAAATTTATATTCAAGAAAGAGGCGATGGGTTTCGGGGACGTAAAATTCCTGGCCATGATAGGTTCGTTCCTAGGCTGGGAAAAGACACTACTGGTGTTTTTCCTTGCCCCGTTCTTTGGCGCGCCTGTCGGGCTGTTTTTAAAATTGCGTCACAAGGCCGAAACGATACCGTATGGGCCGTATCTGTCGCTTGCGACAGTTGTAGTGATATTGTGGGGAGAGAAAATTCTAATTAAACTATTTTATTTCTAGGGGGTGCTTATGCTGCGATATTTAACTGCGGGGGAATCTCACGGGAAATGTTTGATAGCGATACTGGAAGGCATGGTTGCCGGCCTCAAGGTAGAGGTGTCAGGCATCAATGCCGAGCTTAAACGGAGGCAGCAGGGCTTTTGCCGCGGGGCAAGGATGTCTATTGAATCCGACAAGGCCGTTATATTGTCAGGCCTTATGAAGGGCTCGACCATAGGCAGCCCTATCGCGCTAATGATAGAGAACAAAGATTTTTCAATAGATAAATTGCCGGCCATCACATGTCCCAGGCCGGGCCACGCGGACCTTGCCGCTGCGTTAAAATACGATTTTTCGAATGTAAGGGCAAGCCTTGAGCGTTCAAGCGCGCGCGAGACCGCCTCGCGCACGGCAGTGGGCGCCGTGTGCAAACAGTTCCTGTCAAAATTCGGGATAGCGGTCAAAAGCCGCGTCTTAATGATAGGCGGGATATGGACCGATGCGGGTGAGGCCGATAAATTGGTGATCGAGCGTATCCGGACCGCGAAACAAAAAGGCGATACGCTGGGCGGTATTTTTGAGGTTATTTCAACCGGTGTTCCTGCCGGCCTGGGAAGTTTTGTTTCATCCGACAGAAGGCTGGACGGCAGATTAGCCGGCGCGCTCATGTCTTTGCAGGCGATAAAAGGCGTTGAAATAGGCCTGGGTTTCAAGGCAGCTGAGAAGTTCGGTTCAAATGTTCACGATACCATAAGCTATGACAAAAAGAACAGGCGTTTCCTGCGAAGGACCAATAACGCCGGCGGTATAGAAGGCGGCATTTCAAACGGCGAACCGGTAGTGATCAGCTGCGCGATGAAGCCCATATCCACGCTCATGAAGCCGCTTGCCTCGGTTGACATAAAAACAAAGCAGCCGAAAAAGGCAGCAATTGAGCGCTCGGATGTATGCGCAGTGCCTTCGGCAGCGGTTGTTGCGGAAGCCGTGGTCGCGTTTGAGCTCGCAAAGGCGTTTCTGGAAAAATGCGGGGGAGACTCGCTTAAGGAAACAACGCGCAATTTTAACGGTTATATGGCGCAGCTAAAAAAATTCTGATGAACCCAGCCCCTCCTACGGAGGGTGTTGGGGATAAGCAGGAGGGGCTGGGTGAAGAATATCGTACTTATCGGGTTCATGGGCACGGGAAAGAGCGTTCTCGGAAAACGGCTCGCAAAACTGCTCAAGATGCCTTTTATAAGCACCGATGATATAATCGAGCAAAAAGAAGGCCGCACCATCTCCGAGATATTCGGGAGCTTAGGCGAACAGTATTTCAGGGACGCGGAAAAAGAAGCGGTTAAAGGGGCCTCGGCAATGGAAGGCGTTGTTATTGCCGCAGGCGGCGGCGCCGTTCTGAACGAAGAAAATATAACCAATTTAAAGAAAAACGGCGTTATGTTCTGCCTTACCGCCTCTGCCCAGGATATTTATGAACGCACAAAAAACTATAAACACAGGCCGCTTTTAAACGTGGCGGATCCTGTTACAAGGATAAAAGAGCTCCTGGCCGAGCGTTCAATGTTTTACGCAAAGGCGAATTTTCAGATCGACACTACAGGCAAGTCGGTTGAAGAAGTGACGCATGAAATTATCAAATGGCTGAAAAAGGTCTAAGCGTTATAAAAATTACAGATAAGGCGTATCCTTCGCTGCTTAAAAAAATACACAAGGCTCCGAAACAGCTGTATGTCATGGGCAGCATGCTGAAGGACGCAGAATGCGCCGTGGCCATTGTCGGTTCTAGGCTCGCGAGCCTTTACGGCATCACGAGCGCGCAGAAACTTGCGTATGAACTTGCCTCAAAGGGCGTAGTGGTAGTAAGCGGGCTTGCCCGCGGCATAGACAGCGCCGCCCACAAAGGCAGCCTTAAGGCGGGCGGCAGGACCATAGCTGTCCTGGGAAGTGGTCCGGACAATATTTATCCGCCCGAGAATAAAAAGCTCGCCTCCGAGATCGTAGAAAAGGGCGGGGCGGTCATTTCGGAGTTCCCGCCGGGCACGCCGCCGGTCGCGATAAATTTTCCGCAAAGGAACCGGATAATAAGCGGCCTTTCGCTGGGCGTTGTCGTAGTGGAGGCTGCCAAGAACTCAGGAGCGCTTATTACGGCGGATTTTGCGCTTGAGCAGAACAGGGAGGTGTTCGCGGTGCCGGGAAACATAGATTCCGCAAAAAGTTTCGGCACAAACGAACTTATAAAACAGGGGGCGAAGCCCGTGATCACAGCGGAAGATATTTTACAGGAATTGGGTCTCAGGCTGTCCGTAACGGACGCCGGAGAAGAAAAGATATTAAGACCGAATCTTTCTTCGGATGAAGAAACGATATACGAAAATATGTCGGCTGAGCCGAAATACGTGGATGATATTGCCGGCGAGGCCGGCCTTTCGGCAAACAAGGCCCTGGAGTTGCTCATGAAGCTCCAGCTCAAAAAACTGGTGAAGGAACTCCCGGGCAAAAACTTCATAAAGGCAGGGTAAAAAATATGTCAAAATCGCTTTTAATAGTTGAGTCGCCTACAAAATCAAAGACGCTGAGTAAGTTCCTCGGGAAGGATTTTACGATCGCGGCCAGCATGGGCCACATAATGGACCTGCCCAAATCAAAGATGGGAGTGGATATAAAGAACGGTTTTACGCCCGAATATACCGTAATAACCGGCCGTAAAAAGAACCTGGCCGAACTTAAAAAATTAGGCGAAGGCAAGGAACACATATACCTTGCGGCTGACCCGGACAGGGAAGGCGAGGCAATCAGCTGGCATTTGTCAAACCTGCTTTCAAAAGTAAAGAAGGCTAAGATACAGCGCGTTACGTTCCATGAAATAACAAAAGAAGCGGTTACAGAGGCGCTCAAACATCCGCGCTCAATTGATATGAACCTTGTGAACGCCCAACAGGCAAGGCGCATCCTGGACAGGATCGTCGGATACTCGCTTTCCCCGCTGC
>JAPLLL010000100.1:0-6697 GCA_026387595.1 Candidatus Omnitrophota bacterium | reverse complement strand
GCGAAGCTTATCGTGGAAAGGGAAAAAGAGATCAAGGATTTTATCCCTGCCGAATACTGGGATATTGAGGCCGAACTTAAAAAGCAGTTTCCAGTTCCCGGTTCCCAGTTCCCAGAAAAAGATAAAAAGACATTCACGGCGAGGCTGGATAAGATAGAAGATAAAAAAGTCGAAATAATAACCGCCGAAGAGGCAAAAGGATTGGCGGATCAGATAAAAGATCAACGCTTTATCGTTAGCCAGGTAAAACATACGAAAAAGATACGTAAGCCCGGCCCGCCGTTTACGACAAGCAAGCTGCAGCAGGAAGCGTTCAACAAACTGCATTTTTCAGCAAGCAAGACCATGAAGGTTGCCCAGGAGCTGTACGAAGGCGTTGAACTTGGCAAGCAGGAAACAATCGGCCTTATAACTTACATGAGGACCGATTCCGTGAACATTTCGAAAGAGGCGCAAAAAGAAGCCAGGGAATATGTAATTAAAAAATTCGGGCAAAAATATTATCCCGAGACCCCGAACGTCTATAAATCCAAAAAAAGCGCGCAGGAGGCGCACGAGGCGATAAGGCCCGCGGTCCCGCTTCATGAGCCGGCCAATATACATGATTTTCTCACGCCGGACCAGTTTAAATTATATGAACTTATATGGAACGCTTTCGTCGCGAGCCAGATGTCCGCGGCGCTGTACGAGGTGACATCTGCGGATATAACCGCGGGAAAATTTCTTTTTAAGGCTTCAGGCACCACTGTGGTATTTGACGGGTTTACCGCTGTTTATTCGCAAAACGGCGAAGCAGAAAAAGAAAACGTGCTGCCCAAACTGGCCGCGGGAGAGGGGCTTGATCTTGTAAAATTATCGCCGGGCCAGCACTTTACAAAACCGCCGCCAAGGTATTCGGATGCTTCACTTATAAAAGCGCTTGAGGAAAAAGGTATAGGCCGGCCCAGCACATACGCGCCCACTATCTCTACAATAACGGACAGGCATTACGTTAACAGGGAGAAGGGTTATTTTGTCCCTACGGAACTGGGCACGCTTGTAACAGAACTGCTTTTGCAATATTTCCCCAAGATCCTGGATGAGAAGTTTACCGCCAAGATGGAAGAGGAGCTGGATGAGATAGAAGAAGGCAAGATGGAATGGACAAAGCCGCTCTATGTTTTTTATAAACCGTTTTCGTTTGAACTCAAGATGGCGCACAGCTATATGAAAACGGTAAAAATGGAAGTTACGCCGACTGACCAGGTGTGTGAACTCTGCGGCAAGCCGATGGTTATAAAATGGGGCAGGCGCGGGAAATTCCTGAGCTGCTCCGGCTTCCCGGCATGCAAAAATGCCAAATCTATAGGCTCGGGTATAAAATGCCCGCAGGAAGGCTGCGGCGGCGAACTGGTCCAGCGCCGTTATAAAGGAAGATTTTTTTACGGCTGCACAAACTACCCCAAGTGCACCTATACCGCTAATAAATTGCCGGAAAAGCCGGAGGAAAAGAATAATGGGATTACGGCGATTTGAAAATCGATTGCAGCGATATCGCTGTAATCGAATCTTTCATCGTTGTAATCGTTTTCTAAAATGATAGACAGGTATATAGATAAATTCATGAATTATCTTACGGTGGAAAAGAATATGTCCGAGCACACAATCACTAACTATTCCATAGACCTTAAGGATTTCAGTGGATTTCTGTTAGAAGAAGATGCCGATATACAAAAAGTTGATTATCTTATACTACGCAGATTTCTTGGGAAGCTTAAGACTAAGGATATTTCAAAAAAAAAGAAGAAGTCTGCAACAAAAGAAGATCATGTGATCAAAAACTTTTCAAAGAAATCAATTGCGAGAAAACTCGCGTGCCTGCGGTCCTTTTTTAAATTTCTCTGCAGGGAAGGTCATATAAAATCAAATCCAGCTTCCGCTGTTTTAACGCCAAAGCTGGATAAAAAAATACCGGTTTTTTTAGATGAGAAGGAAGTCAAGAAACTGCTTGAAGCGCCTGATCCAAAAAAACTGGCTGGCCTACGGGACAAGGCGATACTTGAAACGCTTTATAGTTCCGGATTGCGTGTTTCAGAATTAGTTGGCCTAAAAGTGGACGATATAGATTCCATAGGCGAAGTTTTGAAAGTAATGGGTAAGGGGAGGAAAGAACGCCTTGTCCCGATAGGCAAAACGGCGCTTAAAGCCATAGATGACTATAAGAACAAGAGGCCCAACCCGAAAAAGCAGGACGAACAGAAGTTATTCTTGAATAAATCCAGGACCCGGCTTACGGATAGGAGCGTAAGGCGTATGCTTGAAAAATATATACGCATTACAAGTCTGAGACAGGGCGTTTCCCCGCACACGCTGCGGCATTCTTTTGCGACCCACCTTCTAAACAATGGCGCAGATCTAAGAAGCGTCCAGGAACTTCTTGGTCATATGAATCTTTCTACGACGCAGATATATACGCACGTGACCACCAAGCGCCTTCAGGACGTATATAACAAGGCGCATCCGCGCGCATAGAAAAAAATGAGAATCATTTACGATCTTATATTTTTTATTTTCATGCTTGTCTATTTGCCGCATCTTTTGTTGACAAGGAGGTACCACAGGGAGCGTCGGGGAAGTGGCGGCGATAAGGCCTTTCGGGGAGGCGCTGCGAAGCCGGTTCCCGCAGCGCAAGATCATAGTCTCTACGGTGACAAAGACCGGCAATGAACTGGCGAAAAAATTCGCATCCGCAGGCGACATCGTCCTGTATGTGCCGCTTGACCTTAGTTTTGTGATACGCGCCGCGTTGGGGAGATTTAAGCCGGCAGCGCTTGTGATAGCGGAAACAGAGATATGGCCGAACCTTATAACGCGGTGAAGCAAAAAGGGCGTGCCCGTAATGCTTATAAACGGCCGCATCTCTGACCGGGCATTCGGCAGGTACAGGCGCTTTAAATTCATGTTAAAACCCGTTTTGGGCAGGGTAAATATTTTCTGCGTGCGCACCGAAGATGATAAGAACAGGTTCATAGCCCTTGGCGCGCCTGCGGACAGGGTAAGTGTTGCGGGCAACCTGAAGTTCTGCGGCAATAAGGCGGCGGTATCCGGCGCGAATGTAGCCAAACTAAAAGCTGCGCTCGGCATAAAACCGGGTGATCTTGTATTTACGGCAGGCAGCACGCACGAGGGCGAAGAAAAAATAATTTTGTGGGTCTACAGGAAACTTCTCAGGGATTTCCCGAACCTGCGCCTTATTATTGCCCCCCGGCACATCGAAAGGGCCCGCCGCGTGAGAAACCTTGCGGGCCGCAAAGCGGCTGTAAATGTTATAGACCGAATAGGGGTACTGAACGAGATGTACAGTATTGCCGATATAGTTTTTGTAGGCGGCAGCCTTATCCCGCACGGCGGCCAGAACATCATAGAGCCCGCGGTTTTCGCAAAGCCGGTATTATTCGGGCCGTATATGTTTAATTTTAAGGATGAGGCACGAGAATTCCTTGCAAACGGCGCCGCAGTCATGGTGAAAGACAAGGCCCAGCTCAGGAACAACTGTAAAAAACTTTTGAGCGATGCCGCCGAAAGAGTCAGGCTGGGCGAAAACGCAAGAACAGTCGTCCTCAGGAATCAGGGCGCGCTTGAAAAGTGCCTTAATGCCTCAAGGGAGATCCTAAGGTATGCCTGATATGCGAAAGTTTGTGTATTCGCTCATGACGGATAAAACGCGTAACCCGTTAACGGCCCCGCTTAAATTTATTTTGTGGCTTTGTTCGTTAATATACGCCTCGGCCGTATGGGCCCTTGCAAAAGGGTATGAAAAAAATTTTTTTACGTCTTATAAGGCAGATCCGAAGGTAATAAGCATAGGCAACATAACGGTCGGAGGCACGGGAAAGACGCAGGCAGCCATCATGGTAGCAAAGGCGCTTGAGGCTCGCCGCCGGCGGGTAGCAGTGCTTATAAGGGGTTACGGCGCGGACGAGTGCAGGATGCTTCAGGAGGAACTGAGCGACGTGCCGATACTTGTCGGGCCCGACAGAGTAAAGAGCTCAAAGCGGGCGTTTTACGATTTCGGGTCAGATACCGCGATACTGGATGACGGGTTCCAGCATCATAAGATCGGCAGGGACCTTGATATCGTGCTCCTGGACGCGACTAATCCTTTCGGGAACGGCCAGCTACTACCGCGCGGCATATTGCGCGAACCCCTGAAAGCGCTGAAGCGCGCCGACGTAATAATAATAACAAAGGTGGATTTTAAAGGCGCCGCTCTCGGCGGGATATATGCTGAGCTTGCCAAACTGGGCAAAGACAAGGACGCCCTGGAAGCGGTTTATGAACCGCTTGGCTTCCGCAATATCTATGATGAAACGCGGCTCCTGGGGCCGGATATGATATCCGGCAAGAAGATATGCCTTGTCTCCAGCATCGCGAACCCGGCGTATTTCAGGCAGAATATAATAAACCTGGGCGGACAGATCGAACTTGAATTCGCGTTCATGGACCACTACGAATATAAAGAACGGGATTTTAAAAAGATCGACAGGGAATGTTCTTTTTTGGGTGTTGATTTTACGGTTGTCACGAAAAAAGACGCGGTAAAAATAAAAAGGCTTGCCTCGGCAGGCAGCCTTTGCGTGCCGATCCTGGTCTTTGACGTTGATTTTAAGATCATAAAGAATAAACAGGTGCTTGATGACAGATTATCTGGGCTATATACTGGTAAGGTCCTTTAGTTTTGTATTCTGCCTTCTGCCGTTAAGGGGCAGCCTTTTTATAGGAAGGCTGATTGGCAGGATCGTGTACCTCGGCGGTAAAAAAAGGCGCATGATCGCCTATACCAATCTTAAAGCGGCCTTTGCAGCGGAAAAATCCCCGTCCGAGATACGCGCCATAACAAAAAGCGTGTATAAGAACCTGGGCATGATTTTTGTAGAGGTGCTGCGCTTCCCGGTCATAAACAAGCAATATATTAAAAAACATATTTCGCTCCACGGCCTTGAGATGCTTAAGGTCGCCAGGTCAAATAATAAAGGCGTGATAGTGCTGACGGCGCATTTCGGGAACTGGGAGCTCATGAGTCTTATCGGCGGATTTCTGGGGTACCCTGTTTCGGTCCTTGCAAGGGAACAGAAACACACCAAGCTTAATGACCTCCTGAACGAATACCGCGAGATGGCGGGCTGCAGGGTCATAAAAAAAGGCATCCCTACCAGGAACCTTTTTAAGGCGCTCAAGGCAAACGAGTTCATCGGCATATTGAGCGACCAGGACGCGGGCAGGCTCGGCACGTTCGTGGATTTTTTCGGGCGGCCGACTTCGTCGCACAACGGCACGTTCGCGATCGCCGAAAAAACAGGGGCCCTTGTCATACCGGCGTTCATAGTCAGGGAGGGCCGAACGCACCACAAGATCGACGTGCTGAATCCGGTCGAGAATATACAGGATTTTTCAACTGTCTTAGAATCGTATGCGCGGCAGTACCCGGAACAATGGCTGTGGGTGCACAAACGCTGGAAATCCACTCCGCTTAGAAAGATACTGGTCCTGAACGACCGAAAGCCGGGCCATCTCAACCAGTCGCTTGCAGTGGCCGAGATCATACAAAAATACAGGATTGATAAGGGCTACGACGCCCGGCACACCACATACGAGGTTGTTGACGTAAAATATAAAAACGATCTTTCGAAATTATTGCTGGGTGCCTGCAGCAGATTTTCATCGTCGTGCTGCCAGGGGTGCCTGGCATGCCTGAGGCGCTGCCTTACCCGGGAAAGCTATAAGGCCCTGACAGCTGTTTACGCCGATATCGTGATATCCAGCGGGTCCTCGCTTGCCCCTGTAAACGTTTTCATGGCAAGGGAACTGAACGCAAAGAATGTGGTTATAATGAGGCCGAATCTCGCCCCGCTTAAGAAATTCAAGCTTGCCATTATCCCGAAGCATGATTCTCCGAGGCCGCGTAAGAACGTCCTGATAACAACAGGCGCGCCTAACAGGATCAGCGAAGAGCTTCTCCGGAAAGAGGCAGACAGTCTTTCTTCCAGAATAAAGATTACAAAACCTTTAAGGCTCGGCCTGCTGATCGGCGGGGATAACGCGGATTATGCGATGGATGTCGGCGCGGTAAAAAATATAATAAGCCGAATAAAGGCGCTCTCCAAAAAAACCGATTTTGAAATACTGGCAACCACATCGCGCCGCACGCCGAAAGACGTGGAAACGCTGCTTAAGGAAGAGCTCGGCCCGCTCCCGAATTGCAGGCTTCTTGTAATAGCGAACGAGAAAAATCCGCAGGGTACTGTCCCGGCAATACTGGGATCATCAAATGTGGTGCTGGTTTCGGGCGAAAGCATTTCCATGATCTCCGAGGCGGCAAGTTCCGGTAGACAGGTGCTGGTGTTTAACCTTAAAAAGAAAAAAGGTTCCGGGGTGCTGCGGCATGAGCGGATGACGGCGGAATTAAGCAGGGCGGGCCTGATAAAGATCATAAAAGAGGACGCGGTTGCCCCGGCTGTTTAGTAGGCCTTACACATGGGCCAGCCGGACAAGAAGCTCAACGATTATGAAAAGATATATAACGCTATAGGTAGTTTATTATGAACCCAGCCCCTCCTAATACAATGGACAAGAGTATTATAAGTGTTAATTTCCTACTACATATGTTATGTGAAAGAAGGCATAAAACAGTGTTGGTTTTGAAAACAGGAGGGGCTGG
>JAPLLL010000138.1 GCA_026387595.1 Candidatus Omnitrophota bacterium | reverse complement strand
AAATCCTTTCTTCGGCCCTAATATAAAATTGCTGAAAGGTGAAAAGAGGCGCTATAGATACCGCCTCGGTGAATACAGGGTAATTTATATGATCGACAAACCCGGTAAAAAGGCCATAGTCACCCTAATCTCCCTCCGCCCATCCGCATATAGAAACATCTCTTGAAAATACGAGCCAAATGACTTGACGAATTATTTTTTTAGTGTATAATAGGCCAATTATGATAAAGAACACATCGGCGCCAAAACTTAAATCTCCGATCATGCTCTGCGCCTGGCCGGGAATGGGCGAGGTCGCGATAAAGGCGGCGCTCTACCTGAAAGACAGCCTGCCTTTTAAGGAATTCGGCCGGATCGAAGCGGGAAATTACTTTGAGGCGGCAGGCATATTTGTAAAAGGCGGGGTCCTGGAACTGCCGAAACCGATGGGCGGGGTTTTCTATTATTATAAAAACCCCGGAAAACCAAATGATATCATTCTTTTTATTTCGGATGCCCAGCCCAACCTTGGCAGCGGCATCTCATACGCCCGGGAGATAATAGATTTTGCCCTGAAACACGGCGTAAAATTTATATACACATTCGCGGCAATGACCGTGCCGATAGAGCACACCCAGACCTCCAATGTTTGGATAGCCGTCACTGCCAAAAAGGTCATGCAGCAATTCAAGGGTGTTAATTTAAAAACACTGAACGACGGCCAGATAAGCGGCTTAAACGGCCTCATACTCGGGGTCGCGAAAAATAAGGGCTTAAACGGGGCCTGCCTTTTGGGAGAGATCCCCATATACACGATACAGATTGAAAATCCGAAGGCATCGCTCGCGGTGCTTGATGTCCTGGCCAAGACACTGGGCCTTACGCTTGATTGTAAAGGCCTGCTTGAGCGCGCGAAATTCGTGGATGAGGAAATAAATAAGCTGATCGGCTATATAAAGGGAGAACCCTCTCACACCGGCCCGTTAAGCGAGGATGAGATCGAAAGGATAAAAAAAGAACTGGCGGCCTTTACCAGGCTTCCGAATTCCGCCAGGGAAAAAATAGAGGCCCTGTTTAAGCTCGCTGCCGAAGACCTGAATAAGGCGGCAGAATTAAAAAAAGAACTGGATACCTGGAGCGTGTTTAAGGATTACGAGGACAGGTTCCTGGATTTGTTCCGCAGGAGTAAACCAAATCAATAACTCTTCAGGACCGCAACCGTAATATCGTCGTGCTGAAGGGCCCTACCCTGGAATGCCTTTAACTCTTTGAGTATCCTGTCGACTATTTCCTGGGCGGAAAACAGCCGCGAGTCCTTGACGGCCTGCGTCAGGCGTTCAATGCCGAATTCATTGCTCTTTACATCCCTTGCCTCGCTTACGCCGTCCGTATATAAAACTGCGATCGAACCGACAGGAAGTTTTACGGTCTTGTCTATGAACTTTGTCCCTTCCATTATCCCCACCGCCATGCCCTCTTCAAACGAGATCGTCCTGGCTTCCTGCCCGTGGACAATAAGAAGCGGAAGATGCCCGGCGTCCGAGAACAGGAGTTCCTTTTTCTTGGAATCAAATATCGCGTATATGAGCGTGGTAAACAGGCCCGACCGCTCATCGCTGGCAACTTCATTGTTCAGCTTTGACAATACCTCAGAGGGCAGGTTTGAACTTTTTGAATAAACCCTGAAAAGCGTCTCAACCCTTGACATGAAAAGTGATGCCGGCACCCCTTTTCCCGAAACATCGCCTATCATTATCCCAGTTCTTTCATCATCCAGTTTCAGGAAATCATAAAGGTCGCCGCCCACCTCTTTTGCGGTTTTCATTGAAACCGCGATATCCAGTCCCACGACAGAAGGAAGCTCCGCCGGTAGAAAGCATTGTTGTATCGAGGCGGCTACCATAAGTTCCCTTTGTATCTTTTCGCGCACCTTTATCTCGGTAATATATCTTTTTATGGTGATCGCCAGATACGCGCCGAACAGGATAAGCGAGGGGCAGACTATGTCTATCCACAATCCGCAAAACACAAACAATAATATAGCGGAAATAAACAAAAGCACTACAAAGCCCATCGAGATAAGGAATGCCAGATACGGCCTTACCCTGCGTATAAAAAATAAAAGCACCACGGCAAGCAGGATCAGAACAGCCAGGTTCCCTTCTCTGCCGAATCTGCGCAGATACACGCGGTTCGTGAACATGTTAAAAAGATTGGCGTGTATACCTATCATCGGGTAGGCGCTTTCAACGGGCACGGGGCCGATGTCCTGGGTGCCTGTAGCGGTCAACCCGACAAAACAGACCTTATCCTTCAATACCCTGAGATCCATGCGCGGGGGTTTTCCTTCGGAAATCTCCTGATACGCGGCCAATATATCCAGGTATGAGTAATGCTTGAACGTGTCCACCCACCGGCCGGCGAAATTAATAAGGACAGCGCCTCTCTCGTCTATCGGTACGGTCTTTTTAATAACGGTCGGGTCAAATGCCGTGCCCAGATAATCACATGCCATTTTAAGGCTGACTGACGGGTAGATCCCGCCTTTATACCTGACAAAAGGCGGGGCGCTCCTCACCTTTCCGTCCGCATCTATCATCTTATTTATAAAACCTGCGCCTGTGGCAGCGTTTTTCAAGTCCTCAAGGAGCGGGGCCTCCATGTCAACGGCTTCCATAACGCCGTTATTGCGTTTTTCATCCAGCGTATATGCAAAGGAGAGGTATACATTCCCTGCTTTTTTTATGGAGTCCGCCAAGACGGCGTCCCAGCCGCTCGGCTCGCAGAAAAGTATATCGAACATCACCATGCGCGAACCGGCCTCGTTCAGGACATCTATAAGGCTTGCGTGGTAATCCCGCGGCAACGGCCACCTGCCCAGGCCCTGAAGCGTATCTTCCCCTATCTCTATAATGACTATATCCGGATTTATCTTCTGCAGGAATGCCAGGCGCAGGCTGTACCTGAAATCAAGCGTGACCAGCTCAAAGCGGTCAAGTATGCGGTAATATGAAAAGGAAAGTATATCTACGACCAGGACAACCGCTAGAACTAAAAGGAGGATTTTTTTGTGGGTCTTACCTATTGAAGGAACCCTTGTTGCCACTTGGCTCTCCGCTCTTTTCCTGTTTGGGTTCTTCTCTCGGCTTCTTCTCTTTGGTCTTCATCAACAGCTTCCAGGGATTGTGTTTTATATCGTCGCTGAATTCCTTGAAATTCTTACTGGTCTCATTCATGTTGGCTATGATCTCGTCGATCTTTCCCCTGTTGCCCGTAAGGGTCTCGTCTACATCCTGGGTCAGTTTGCGCAGGTCCGCTATGCCGCCGTCAAGGTTGTTAGCTATGCCCATGGCCTTGTCTATTATATCATCGCTCGAGGTATTTTTCGCCCATAAGGCCCATTGTGACTATTGATGCCCGCGTATCCTGGCGGGTTTTTGCGCCGCTTTCAAGCCAGGCGTCCAGCACCACGTTTGTCCCTTCAGGCGTATAGTTTATCTGGATGCCTTTTATTTCTCCCACTTCAACGCCGGCAAGGTAAACCGGCGCGCCTTTTTTTATCGCGCTTGCGTAGTTAAACTGGGCCTTAAGGTGGTATCCTTTTTTCATGGTGCTCATCCCGGCCACTTTTATGGTTAAACCAAGAAGGATCACAATGCACGCTACCACCATAACCCCTGTCTTGATCTCATTGCCTATTTTTTTCATGGAATTTCTCCTGTTTTATTTATCCTATTGTTTTTGCAACCATTCTATTTGGCCACTACTCAGTTTCAATATCCTATGGGGACAGGTTCCTTAGCTTCTGCGTATTGTTCGGGCCGGAACCAGTCCCGACTGTGAAGCTTGGTCACTCCATGAGTAATTTTAAATAATCATCTCCTGTTTGGAGAAATGATACAGGTCCTTCGGGCTGGCCCTCTATGAACTGCCTGACAAGCCCGTTCTTGGTCGCTTTTATCTCGGCGGGCGTTCCCACCTCAAGGACCTTTCCTTTATGAAGCATCGCTATCCTGTCCGCGATGCGGAATACGCTCTGCATATCGTGGGTGACCACGACAGAAGTTATAAGGAGTTTCTTGCTGCGGTCTATTATCAGTTTATCAATGACCGCGCTCATTATCGGGTCAAGCCCGGCCGTTGGCTCGTCATAAAATACGATCTCGGGGTCCATCGCTATTGCCCTTGCAAGGCCCACGCGTTTTTTCATCCCGCCTGAAAGCTGGCTGGGCTTAAGGTTCTGGAACCCCCTGAGGCCCACGAGTTCAAGCTTCATCTTTACCATTATCTTTATTACTTCCGGGTCCAGGTTTGTGTGTTCCTTTAAGGGAAGGGCTATATTTTCCTCAACTGTCATATAATCCAGGAGCGCGCCGGACTGGAACAGCATGCCGAATCCTTTTTTAAGCTCATCCAATTTGTCGGCGTGAAGGCGGCTTATGTCAACGCCTTTCATGATGACCTTGCCTGAATCCGGCT
>JAPLLL010000020.1 GCA_026387595.1 Candidatus Omnitrophota bacterium | reverse complement strand
GCAGTGAATTTCGGGTCTATGGGGATGCCGAGCACCTTTATCTTTTCCTCCAGCACGCCCCCGCGCACAAGCTTTTGGCCCGTATCTTTTGACGGGACAACGTAATAATCCACATTATCGTAGATCCAGTATGAATGGGGCGCGTAATCGGTCAGCACCCCGATGAGCGGCAGGTCCAGGTTGAACTGTTTTTTATAATCCGCTACCAGGCCGCAGGGGTAAGCCTGCGTGCATACCACCGCGCCCGGATTGAATTCGCTGAAAAGCTTATGCACCTTCTCGCTGTTTGCCTTATGTATCAGCGCCCGTATGTGTTTTACCCTGCGCAACACCTTCGGGTTGTCATAAAGATAATCCCATATCTCGGGCGCGTTCCTGAGCACGCTCATATACACGTGGTTGACAATACGCTCCCATATAGGATTGGTGTAGTTGAACGTATTTATGCCCTTGGTCTCTGTGTCCGGGCTTATAAGTTTTATGGCCTTTTCAATGGCCATGCTTGCCTTGCGGTGGCCCGATACCTCCGAGATATGCATTAAAAGTATGCGCTTGTTCATATTTTTTCGATTATCGCGATAACCTCGCCTACATTCACTGCCTCGCCTTCCGCGAACATGAGCTTGGTTACCTTTCCGGAAAACGGCGAAGGCATATTAAATGTAGCCTTATCCGTTACGAATTCCACAAAATCATCGTCCTGCCTGACCGTATCTCCTTCACCGAAATGCCACATGGATATGACCGCCCTTGTCACACCGTCCGCGATCTCAGGCAATTTTACTTCTGCCATAGATAAACCTCCGTAAATATATTGGCTGCCTCCATTATGCCTTCAGGCAGGCTCGGATGCGCGTGTATGGTCCGGCTTAACTCTTCCGCTGTCAGGCCCTTTTGGACCGCAAGGGCCGCTTCGGCTATTATTGCCGTTGCCTCCGGTCCGATTATATGCACGCCAAGCAGCCTGCCCGTTTTTCTGTCCCCGATGATCTTCACAAAACCATCGGTATAGCCCATGACATGCGCCTTCCCCAAGGCGCTGAAAGGAAAACGGACGGACTTAAAGTCAAACCCGGCCTCCTTTGCGGCCTGCTCGGTCATGCCTACGCTCGCAACCTCGGGCTCCGTATACACGCAGTACGGGACAGCCGCGTAGTCAGCCTTCCGCTTCTTGCCGCAAATGTTGTCAACGGCGATCATGGCCTCATAAGAGGCCGTATGCGCAAGCCGGTATTTGTTCGCCGCATCGCCTATGGCATAAATATTCGCAATGTTCGTGCGCATGTATTCATCGACCAAGATCCTGCGGCCGGCCGTTTTTACTCCGGTCTTTTCAAGGCCGAGGCCTTCCGTATCCGGCGACCTCCCCGCGCACACAAGCGTTTTCTCAAAAGAATCTCCCGGCTGTTGCACCCCGGCGGAAGTTTTTATCTTAATGCCGTTTTTGGTGAGACACTGCCGTAATTTTTTGGCCACGTCCGCATCCGCGCCTGGCAGGATCTCGTCCGCTATCTCCGCAACCGTAACGTCGCATCCGAAGCTGTTGTATATCGTGGCGAATTCGCATCCTATCGCACCAGCGCCTACTATAAGAAGATTTTTTGGCACTTCCTTCAGCTCAAGCATGTCGTCGCTTGAAAGAATGCGTTGATGGTCAAACCGCAATTCCGGCAGTTCGACCGGGATCGAGCCGGTAGCGATTATAATACTATCGGCGTTTATGTCGGATAATTTTGCATGGGTTTTAAAAAGCGCTATTCCGCGTGATTTGAATGCGGCCTCTATGCCCTGCCTTAGCTTTTTTATAATCGCGTCCTTGCGGGCGTTTACCTGCGTAAAATCTAGCTTGGCAGGACCAGTCTCGACGCCGAAAGACAAAGCCGTTTTTATGCGTGTAAACAGATTTGCGCTTTCAAGAAGGACTTTGGTGGGGATACAGCCTTTGTTAAGACATGTGCCGCCCAGGCAGTCTTTTTCGAAAACGGCGCCTTTTTTGTCCAGGCGGGCCGCGTATAAGGCGGCCGTATAACCACCCGGGCCGGCGCCTATTATTCCGACATCAAACCGTTCCAAAAGTTTTTCTTATAGCCTCCGCTGAATTCCTGAACTCACGGCTTTCTTTTTCGGTAAGCTTAAGCTCTATGACCTTTTCTATTCCGTT
>JAPLLL010000052.1:7233-10060 GCA_026387595.1 Candidatus Omnitrophota bacterium | reverse complement strand
ATTCAGGCGGGGGCCGTAATTATCGCACCAAACTTTGATCGGAATATTTGTGTTATGATCGCTTACTCCAATAAGGCCATTTATACCGTCGCGATTTGCCGTGTAAACGCGCACAGTCCACGCTGAAGCGCCGGCAAAATAACCGACCTTGACCGGGCCGGTGACAAACCGTCTATTCTTTTCCGATCCGGTTACTGCGCCAAAACTGATGAGACTGGTATCTATTGAAATAGAGCTTTCGGCAGGCTGGACCGTAGCGGTAACCATAACGATAGCCTTCGTGGCGGCTGATAAAGCCGTTGGAATGCATAACCCGAATAATACTAATACTACCGCTATCCGCGTTTTCATATTTAGCCTATATATTAGCTTATATAGCAAACTCCAACTTTGTAAAACCTTTTCCTCAATATTGAGTATATCACATTATCAAATGCTGTCAATACCTACTTTGCTAACTTTTTTAAATCCTAACACCGGCGTGTTTACAGCCTTTGGTATAGTTTTTCAGGTATGACGTACTCTAGCGAATTGAGGACAACTCCAATCAATTTTTCCTGCGGCACGCCTAAAATATGTCTGGCGCGTTCTACCACTTCCCTGTTTGTGCCGCCTGCCTTTACAACCAGCACAACAGCGTCAACTTCATGAGCCAAAAGCGTGGAATCCGTATAGGGTATTATGCCCGGCGAATCCAGCAAAATCAGATCGAACCGGCCTTTTGCTTCTTTAAGGAAAAACTTCATCTCGGCTGAAGTAAGCATTTTCGTCGGGTCTTCAGGCGATTCTCCGACGCTTATTACACTCATGGTATCGGCCCCCAATCCTGAAAACATATCCGCAAACCTGCGCCGCAAAATATCGGAGAGGTTGGCAGAAACAGACCCTTCAAAAAGTTTCTGGAAAGCCGGCCTGCGAAGGTTAAGGTCCGCAGCCAATATTTTATTTTCTTTAAGGGTTGAAATTGAAAACGCCAGGTTAGCTACGGTTGTGCTTTTGCCCTCAAGATTGCTTGCGCTTGTGATCAATACGGTTTTTATAGATTTTTCCTTGCATACTTTAAGCAGCGCGGTCCTGAGTGAATTGTACGCCTCGGCTATATTGGTGCCCGGCCTGTACGGGACCGCCTTTTTATCTTTTATGCGCGGAATAACCCCTAAAACCGGCAGGTTGATATACCTGTTTATCTGGCTTACTGTCCTCAGGGAATGATCCCAGTATTCACATAAAAACGCGGCGCTTAAACCGGCAATAAGGCCGACTATGATCCCTAAAATCGTGTTCAATAATTTTTTAGGTCTCGCCGCTTTCACGGGCGGGGTTGCGGAATCTATTATTTTTACATTTACTATGAGCGAGCTTTCAAGCGCCTCGGTAAGGCCTGCCTCGCCCTGCTTTTCCAGAAGCGCAAGGTACAGGGCCTCTTTGCCTTTTATGCGGCGCAGGAGCCGCGTATATTCGAGCTCGGCCTCAGACAGATTTGTAAGCCTTTTGGAGTATTCCTCTCTTATGATCTGAAGTGCCTTGCGCTTTGCCTGGACAGCGTTCAGATCGGTCTCAAGCCCTATCAATTTCGTGATAAGGTCATGATAAAGCGGGTTAGAGCTTGTCGTTTCGGTCCCCAGTATCCTGGCGACTTCTTTGTTTATTTTATCTTTTATCTGCTCTACTTCCTCTTTTGCATTTACGACTATTGGGTTTTCGTCGGTATACCTGCCCTTTAATTCGGTAAGTTTTATCTCAGTATCAACCAGTTTGAGCTTAAGCGCATTTACAATAGGGTTGGTTGTAACATCGGTCGAGGTAACTATCATCTCTTTCTGTTTTGAGAATTCGTTTCGGACCTCTTTAACACGGGCCTTGGTCTCTTCTTCGGTGCTGATCGCCTTATTGTAGTCCGTATCAAATATACCGAGCTGCTCAACACGAATCTTCAAGCTGCCTTAGCTCTTTTTCAACGGTTTCCGCTTGTGTGCCAAGGAAAGAGTACGCGCCTTTTGCCTTTGACCGTCGCGTTTCGGAGGCCCATTCCACGTAAAATTTGGCAAGCGAGTTGGCGATATCTGCCGAACGGCTGGCTGATTTATCTTCTACCGTGAGCCTTATCAAGTTAGTGTCTCTCACCAGCGAAACATCGACCCGTTTCTGCAGCTTGTTTATTGCCTTTTCCTTCTTCAGGGTCCCTTTGATATCCTTGTCGAGCGAAAGCTCGTCCACTACCTTGCCCAGGAGAAACCTACTTTTTATTATTTCGCTCTGGGTCTTCGCAAGTTCTTCGCGGACCTCGGTAACGGAAACCGGAGGCGGCATAGTGGGCGTGCCGGTATCGGAACGCGTGACAAGGGTTTCCTGGGGCTGTTCGACAAGCAAAGTGGCAATGCCTTCATAGGTGGGCGGCCATGCGAAACTGCCGATAACGGCTGCGGCCACGATGACAAAAAATAAGACGGATATTACCCCGCGCCAGTAAAATATTATGCGGATATAATCTCGTAGACTGGTTTTAAATTCCTGTGGTTGCATAAGATTAATCGAAAATATTAGTGGTGTTGGTGAAATAGGCGCCTACACTGACTTTCAAGTTCTCGATGAACCCGCCTATATTGGCTATAAAGCTCTTAGGCACGTACACTATGTCCCCGGCTCTAACTTCCAGGTTTTGGCTGAAATCGCCCTTCTTGATCAGGTTGTAGACATTAAGCCGGTATACCTCGGGTGCATCCGTAAACGCCTTCCTCACAAGCATGACGCTGTTGAGCACGGCGGAATTTTCCCAGCCGCCTGCCAGGCTTACCGCATCAAGCACCTTTATGCCGCCCTTGTACGG
>JAPLLL010000052.1:6037-7161 GCA_026387595.1 Candidatus Omnitrophota bacterium | reverse complement strand
TACGGATAGGCGCCCGGCTTATCGACCTCACCCAATACAAATATATTCTTGCTCCCGAATCCCGCAACTATAACAGTCACCTGCGGATCTTTTATCAGCCTTGCTAAATTTTCTTTTATGGAAGAGGCGAGCTCCGGCGGCTTGTAGCCTACGGCCCGCAGATCCCCGACAAGCGGGAACGTAACATAACCGTCCGGACGCACAACAACCTTTCTGTCCAGGTCAGGATGCTGCCATACTGAAATATCAAGCGTGTCCCCTTCGCCTATAGCGTATATAAGCCTGACCTGTTCTTCGTTCGCAGCTGCTGCCTCTTCCTGCATTTGGGGGGGCTGCTGCATCTGCGAATCAAGAGGTATGATTTCCTGGCTGACAGGAACCTGCTCCTGGGCAACGGGCCCTGATACCGGCTCAACAGGTTCCGGCGCTACCGGCACGGACGCAGGCTCTTCCTGCGCAGGCAAAGGCTCTGCTTCAATTTGCTCAGCTTCCTGCTCAGGGGCAGACATAGCCTCTTCTTCCTCTATCGGGAGAAGCTTGGAAACTTCAGGCCCTTTAATCCGGCCTATCTCCACTGTAAGTTCATTGTGTTTATTAACAACATAGGGCATGGGTTTTGATAATTCTATTGATATGAAATCAAGGAGATAAAAATTCCCGCTGACCGTGCCTTCGGTTTTGCCTTTTACAACCATGACTCTTTTAATGGGGCCTTCGTTAAACGTTATGGTATCTTTAAGGTCGGAATAAACCTTGCCTATCGGATCAATGATTATCTGCGGAGGGTTCTGGAGGGTATAGTCGAGATACGCAAAATCGCTGTTTGACTCGATTATTATTTCAGCGCCTTCATCGTATATCTCGCCGCGAACATCTTTTATTATTACATTCGTATTATCACAGCTACCATTAACACTTAATAGTAGTAAGAACGCGAAGAAAAAGAATAGACTTTTTTTCATTTTAATTTAAATAAGTATATCCGATAGAAGAGTAAAAGTCAAGCCCCCTATTCTTCCTTTTCCTCTTCCTTCTGGACCTTGGCCTGCGTAATGATGGTCTGGGCTATCTTGGCGGGTACTTCTTCGTAATGGGAAAACCGCATCGTGTATGAGGCCCTGCCG
>JAPLLL010000052.1:5625-6007 GCA_026387595.1 Candidatus Omnitrophota bacterium | reverse complement strand
CTGCCGCTTGTGATGGACTTTAATTCCGAGGCGTATTTATACATCTCGGCAAGGGGCATCTTGGCCTTTACCATGCTTGCCTCAACACCAGCTATCCTGCCCCTCTTTGAGCTTATCGTCCCGGTTATATTACCCATATATTCTTCAGGAGCGGTTATTTCAACATCCATGATCGGTTCAAGCAGCACGGGTTTTGCCTTCATGAAGGCTTCTTTAAAACCGTGCTTTGCCGCTATCTGGAACGCGATATCCTTTGAGTCAACAGGATGGGTCTTGCCGTCATACACGACTGCGCGTACGTCCGTGATGGGGAATCCCGCCAGTATGCCTGTGCCCATTATGTTGCGTATTCCTTTTTCACAGCTCACGACAAAAGGCCCGG
>JAPLLL010000052.1:4448-5581 GCA_026387595.1 Candidatus Omnitrophota bacterium | reverse complement strand
CAACATCATCCACGAATTCAAAACCTGTGCCGCGGGGAAGCGGCTCTACCTTAAGCCATACCTCGGCAAACTGGCCCGCGCCGCCGCTCTGTTTTTTATGCCGGTACTGCGCATCAGCGTTCGCGTTTATTGTCTCTTTATACGCGACTTTCGGCGTGCCTATTTCCACCTCTACGTTAAAACGGTTCTTTAAGCGGCTGATCATGACCTCCAGGTGCAGGTCGCCGAGCCCGGAAATAACAAGCTCGTGCGTTTGCGCGTCCCGCAGGATCTGGAAAGAAGGGTCTTCAAAAGAGAGCTTTGTAAGCGCGCCAAGGATCTTATCCTCATCACCTCTTGTCTTCGGTTTTATTGAAAATGATATAGCGGGCTCTGGAAATTTTATCCGTTCGATCTGGGTCGGTTTTTTCTCGTCGCAAAGCGTATCATTCGTCTGGGTCACTTTCAATTTCGCTATAGCCGCGATATCGCCCGCGATCGCCTTCAGCTTCGGAGAAGTACCTTTGCCCTGCAGGTCCAGAATCGCCCCGCCCTTTTCACGCTGGCCTTTCGTGCTGTTAAATACATTGGCGTCCGGGAGAAGCTCTCCCGACAACACTTTAAATACGCTTATCTGGCCCACGTACGGGTCGACTACGGTCTTAAACACAAGCGCGGAAAACGGCCCCTGGTTTACCTTAGGCGCCGGCATAAAATTGGCAATGAAATCAAGCAGCTCTTTTACCCCCTGGCCCTTTTGAGCCGAGCCCGAGAGGATCGGCACGATCTTGCCCTCTGCAATAGCCTTTGAAAGCCCTGTCTTTATTTCCTCTTCCGAAAGTTTGCCTGTCTCCAGGAATTTTTCAAGAAGTTTATCATCCGCTTCGGCTATTGTTTCTATCTGGGCATCGGTCAGGTTCCCGGATACGGATACGCATCTTTTCCCGAATTTTTTTACAATATCCACGGTAACCTTATCAACATCAGCGCCTTCCTTATCAGTTTTATTTATAAAAATAAGGCGCGGTAATTTCCTGTTCTCAAGAAAATTCCAAGACCTTTCCGTGCCCACTTCAATGCCGCTCTGGGCGCTTACGACCAGGATCCCGGAATCAGCGGCGTATATACCGCTCAGGATATCCCCTACGAAATCC
>JAPLLL010000052.1:0-4413 GCA_026387595.1 Candidatus Omnitrophota bacterium | reverse complement strand
GCAAAGCCGGGAGTGTCAATAATGTTCACGCGGCAATTGCCCCAATTGAGGTTCATGATCTTGGTGTTTATCGTTGTCTTTCTTTCTATTTCATCCGCGCTGTAATCGCCAACGCTGTTGCCCTGCGTTACGCTGCCCTGCTGTTTTATCGCCCCGGCCTTAAAAAGCATCGCCTCTATTAAAGAGGTCTTGCCGGCGCCTGAATGCGAAAGAAGAACCACGTTCCGTATCTTATCCGTCGTATACTCTGCCATTGAAATTTCTCCGATTTGCTATTGTTTTTATTATTGGCAAATCGTCCCGAGTCCTTGAATTTTCCATGCAGGACGAGGGACAATATAGAGTTTCATTGTAGCACCGAGCCATTAATAAATCAATTTATTTTTCTTTATTTTTTAGACGGATGTGCTATACTATCGGCATATAACAGAAGGAGGTGAAAAAAATGTTTCAAAAAAGATTTGCTGTCTTAAGCGCAATCCTCATAATTGCTGTTATGGTTACTTCTGCTTATGCAGGGCAAGCGCCGGCAACAACGCAGACCCAGGCCACTACCAAGGCCCAGCCTAAACCGACAAATGGTTTTGTAGCCGGGCTGCGCAATATCGTGCACTGGCCGTTCAGGACAACTGAGAAGCTGGTCGGCACGACCACTGATACTGTAAAGGGTGCGGGCACGGTCATTACAAGAGAAGCTGAGACCGTTGGTTCAGTAGCCACAGGCAAACTGGGAGAGACCCCCAACCTGATAGTGGAACCAATAAAAGGAACCGGCGAAACAGCTGCCGGAGCGGTAAAAGGCGTTGTAACCGCACCGGTTGAGGCCGGTAAAGAAGTAAGCGCGGAACAAAAAACGCAGAACGCAACAGCGACAAACTAGAATTTTGGAAATTAAAAAGAAGGACCGGATCACTCCGGTCCTTCTTTTTTCCCCTATTATTTTTTCACCTTAAAAGACTGAAAGCTTCTTTGGCTTTTATTACCGTTATCATACACCTGCTTGAGGGACCAGGTATATACCTGCCCGTCGTCAAACATGTCAGCCCTTAGCCGGACTATGTAAATATCCGAAGGGACCTGCTGTTTATTGATCAGGGCGGATTCCAAAAAATTATACCCTTTGTAAAGCCTGAAATCGTAATAATCCCTGCTCATCCTGTTGCCTTCATGCGGAACAGGCTGCGGCACAAATTCATCGACGGCTATTTCAGGGAAACCCCGCATCGCCGCTGAGAGCGGGACTACGGCAAAAATAACAACAAGGCCAAGAATAATACAGCTGAATTGTTTTCGAATCATGGTTTCGCCTCTTATCCCAGTATTTTCAGAAGGTTAACACCTGTCATGACGTCAGGCGCCTTTGTCGCCTTTACGCCTTTCAGTTCCAGCACAACCGCCTCAATCACAAGAAACACCTTTGATTTTTCCCTTACGCATCCTGTAAGGGTTTTCTGTTTCTTGCCCATTGAAACATGGACGTGGACTTGCGGCCCGGACGGATTCGTGAATATGCTGCCTATGCCCATCACTTCCCAGGCGTTTTTAAAAGAAACTTTATTGGGCTTGGGCGGTATTACCGGCTTCTGCGGACCCGTTACAAGCGTGCCTTTCTTAAGCGCCCCGAGAAATATCATTGCGCCGGACCTTATTTTTTCCTTCTTCGCAAAGGCCTTCAGCTTATCAATGAGGACCTCATCGTCCTCAAATTTCAGCAAAAATACTCTTCCTATCGCACCTTTTGTATATTTCATATTTGCTTTTTCTCCGAATCCAATTATACCCTTTAAAACAAAAATCCCCAAGCAATTTCTTGCCTGGGGATCCTTGGTGCTATAAACCTTTCGGTTATAACTTGACTACGTTAGTAGCCTGGTCGCCTTTCGGGCCTTTTGTTATCTCGAACTCGACCTGCTGACCCTCTGCTAAGGTCTTGAACCCGTCACCCTGAATTGAGCTGTGATGCACAAATACATCTTTGCCGTCTTCAGGTGTAATGAATCCATAACCTTTCTGGTCATTGAACCACTTTACTGTTCCCTTTGTCATTATTTACTACCTCCTTCCCTTCAGATTATAGTAAATAACGACTAACATACAAAAAACCGCACGGTTAGACATCCTACTCCATGCGGTATAAGACTTCTAATCCCTTATTTACTACGATAGTAGTGTATCATGCCGAATTTGATGTGTCAAGTTAATTTTTAAAATATTCTTGTGTTCGGGTACAGGTTAGGGCTACCACAGGAACGCAAAAACCAGCGTTATTGAGATAAGCTTTAGTTTATTTTTCATGATCTACCCATTGGTACAGATCCGAGTTTGCCGCCGGAACCATCCTCCATTATGTCAAATGTTTGCAATGGACAGGCTTGGCTTCGGCCCAGAGACAGGTTTGGGTTTACTTCGAGAACTGTCTCCGAGTCTTTCTTTGAGCCGACTAAACCGCTGCTCTACATTATGCACTTCATCATAAGGCGATGTTTCATAATAGACATTGCCGGATTCGAGAGAATAATCTCCCACAGTAAATAAATCTCTCTGATTCTTTAGCGACAAATCTAACATCCATTGTATTTCTTCTCGAAGAAGATCTTCGCTGTTCGCATACGCCTGTCTCCTTAAACAGAACCCCGTATCTTTTTTTATCATGATGGTGGATGCGCCCCTAGATCTTTCAATGACTCTCTGTATACCTTGCCGGGGTACTTGACGCACGCCATGCCTAATTCCATCCGCTTCTATTCTTGCAAATTGTGCTTCAATAAACCTTTTCGCGGTCACCATTTCAGCCGCAGACATCCATGAAGTGTACAAAACAGGTTTAATGGTTTTGCTCGGGTCCCCCAACTGGGGCCTTTCAACATACGCTTCCCAATCATCTTCTGTGACATGCAGCCCCCACTTTCCTAGTTCTCTAGCAAATTCGGAACCCGGGTAGGGCACAAATATCGCGACGCCGACTTCCTCAGGCCTGACCTCCTCCAAAAATTGTACTGTCTTTCTTATGCTGTCCACTGTCTGTAAAGGTAATCCAACCATTACAAATAACTTTACTCGTATCCCGATATCTTTTGCCCATCCGCACACCCTTCTGTATGCATCCAGATTTTCTTCTTTGTTAGCTGCCTTCAGCACTGTCGGATCCGCGCTTTCAAGGCCGAATGCTATATACACGCACCCTGCCCTGTGCATCAATGTCATAAGGTCTTTGTCGATCCTGCTGGCTCTCGTCATGCATCTCCATCGTATATCCAAATGCTCCCTGATCACAAGATCGCAGAATTTCTCGACCCACTTTTTATTTGCCGTAAAGGTGTCGTCCTGAAAAGGAAAGTTGTAAATTCCGTATTTATTTACATTAAACTTTATTTCCTCGATCAGCGCCTCAGGACTTTTAAACCTCATCCTTCCATGCCAGGCATTTGTGCAGAACCTACAATTAAACGGGCATCCGCGGGTGGCCATCATAGGCAGATATCTTTGACCCGCAAACTGTTCCATCCCTAAATTATATTTTTCTAGAGGAATCGCATCAAAAACATCAACCGGCAATTCATCTAAATTAATCACTTCGGCCTTGCCGGTTTTTATCACACCGCCTTTCATGTCTCTAAACCATATCCCGTTAACTCTAGATATGCCTGTGCCCGACGACATCGACTTTATTAGATTTACCAATGTCAACTCGCCTTCGCCGACAGCTAATATATCAAAGCACGAATAGGTTATGACTTCTTCCGGCTGGGCAGTAATATGTACGCCCCCCACAACAGTTATGGATTCGGGCAATGCTTTTTTTACGGCGGTTGTCACTTCCGCGGCTATAGGGAATAACGAGGAGGCACCAACTGACACGCAAACCATGTCTGGTTTTTCTGCGGACATGTACTTTCCGAAATTAAAATCCGGCGGTATCGTTGCCATATCAACCACTTTGATATCGATCCCGTCCTTAAAATTCTTTTTTATGAAACTGGAAAGATATGCTACTGCGAGCGGTGGTCTTGCTTCAATTGGATTTCTTTCGGTTATATTGATAAAAACAACCTTTCTGATGTCCCTTTTATAATGGGGATCACCTATATCACGCTCCCTGGCTGCCACCGGCCGCAGGCTAGAAAAATCCAGAGGCGCGGCCCAACAACAAGGCTGCCACAGGAGCGCAAAGACCAGCATTATTGAGATAAACTTTAGTTTATTTTTCATATATCCAGGCTATTTTATTAAGATTATTTATAAACAGGTCAAAAAAATAACTTATCCCTGCTGATTATAAGTATATCATATCCTAAGTAAATGTCAAATAAGATTAACTAACTTTTTTAAATATTTACAGCTTATTTTAAAATTCTTCTAAAAGAGCGCTGTACCGCTTAAGGAAAAGAATATCTTTTTTTCTCCCTGCTAATT
>JAPLLL010000130.1 GCA_026387595.1 Candidatus Omnitrophota bacterium | reverse complement strand
CTTCCAGCACATCCGCGCTGCCGCACTGGCTTGATACGGACCTGTTGCCGTGCTTCGCAACGCGTATGTTGCATCCCGCCACCACGAACGCTGTCGTGGTCGAGATATTAAATGTATTTGAAACATCCCCGCCCGTGCCGCAGGTGTCGACCAGGTCCTCTTCTTCGTCAAGAGAGATATTTGCAGCGTATTTGCGCATTGCCAGCGCCGCGCCCGTTATCTCGGTAACAGTCTCACCCTTCATGCGCAGCGCGGTTATGAATGCCGCCACCTGTATGGGCGTGGCAACACCGGTCATGATATCATCAAACACAAAAGCGGTTTCTTCCTGTGTCAGGTCTATGCGCCGTACAACTTTATCTATTGCCTCTTTTATCATGTCATATCTCCAGGAAATTCTTCAGCAGTTTCTTTCCTTCGACGGTCAGTATGGATTCCGGATGGAACTGCACGCCCCACACCGGGAACTTTTTGTGCCTTAGTCCCATTATTTCTTTTTCTTTTGTCCAGGCTGTTATTTCGAGGCACGAAGGAAGGCTGTCACGGTCAACCAAAAGCGAATGATACCGCGTTGCCTCAAACGGATTTTCAATGCCTTTAAAAATAGCCTTCCCATTATGATACACAAGCGACGTCTTCCCGTGCATTATCCTGGGCGCAAGGATGACCTTGCCTCCCAACACCTCGCCTATGCACTGGTGGCCCAGGCACACGCCCAGCATAGGGACCTTGCCGCTAAAAGTTTTTATCGTCTCGTTTGAAACGCCTGCGTTTTTAGGCCACTTTGGGCCCGGGGATATGACTATGCGGCCGGGTTTAAGCCTTTTTATCTCGGATAAAGTGATCTTGTCGTTGCGGTAAACCTGCAGGTCAGCGCCAAGTTCGCCCAGGTACTGGACCAGGTTGTACGTAAATGAGTCATAATTATCAATTACAAGTATCATTAAGCGCCTCTTGCTATCTCTATAGCCCTGAGCAATGCCCTTGCCTTGTTCTGAGTCTCTTTGTATTCGCGGCTCGGCACAGAATCCGCTACAATGCCTGCGCCTGCCTGCACATACGCGGTATTACCTTTTATCACCAGCGTCCTTATGGTAATACATGTATCCAGGTTGCCCGAAAAGCTGAAATACCCCACGCAGCCTGCGTAGGGCCCTCTTCTTACATTTTCAAGCTCCTCTATGATCTCCATGGCCCGTATCTTCGGCGCGCCCGTGACCGTGCCTGCGGGAAACGTGGCCCTTATAACGTCAAAGGCGTCCTTACCTTTTTTTAATTTGCCGGCCACATCGCTTACAATGTGCATCACGTGTGAATATTTTTCTATTACCATGAGTTCCGGCACTTTTACGGTTTTAAAATCGCATACCCGGCCCAGGTCATTGCGGCCAAGATCAACCAGCATTATATGTTCTGCGCGCTCTTTCGGGTCGGAAAGCAGTTCTTTTTCAAGCCTTGCGTCCTTTTTTTCAGTTTTTCCTCTAGGTCTTGTGCCGGCAATGGGCCTTACCTCGACAAGGCCTTCTTCGCAACGCACCATGACCTCAGGCGAGGAACCGACAAGTTTCAGGCTGCCGAAATTCAGGTAATACATATAAGGCGACGGATTAACCGAACGCAGCGCCCTGTAAATATCAAACGGCTCCACGCCTGTTACATCAGCCTCAAACCTCTGGGACGGCACGGCCTGTATGATATCGCCTGCCCTGATATATTTTTTCATCCTTAACACGATGCGCTCGAACTCTTTTTTAGTAATGTTGGACTTTATCTTTTCTTTTCCTAAAACCCTGCGGGCCCTTGTCCCTATGGCCCTGCCATTTGGCGCTATTAATTTTTCAACCAGCTTGTCGATCTTTGCCGTTGCCTCGTCATACGCCGCGTCAGCGCTTTTAGAGACATGCGCGTTTGAAACCACCTTTATCTTGTGGTCCACATGGTCAAATATAAGGATCGTATCTGTCAGGACAAATATAGAATCGGGCAGGTTCAGGTCGTCCCGGTTCTTATCAGGCAACTCCTCAAAAAATCTTACCATGTCATAGCCGACATATCCCACGAGCCCGCCGCAGAACCTTGGCAGGCCCTTCACCGCTACGAACCTGTACTCCTGCATCAGCCGCTTTATTTCATCCAGCGGGTCTGTCTTAACCGTAATTTTTTTGACACTTAATCCCTGGTCACCGCCTTTTTTGGCTATTTCAATATTTTTGCCTTTACTCTTAAACACAAGCGACGGATTCGAGCCCAGGAACGAATACCGCGCGATCTTCTCCCCGCCCTCTACAGATTCAAGCAGGTATGAATAACCGCCGTCGTTTATCTTAAGAAAACACGACACCGGCGTTTCCACGTCAGCCGAGATCTCCCTGTATACGGGGATAAGGTTGCCTCTCTTTGCCAGTTTCTTGAATCCCTGCCTGTCCGGATAATACATATTATCTTTTATACGCCTCTTCAGGATTAAAAACCAACTTCTCCGCGATCTCGAGTTCGCCGTTTTTAGTTACCCTGCGGTAATAGCAGGAAAAATAACCTGCATGACAAGCGGCAACTTTCTGCTCGATCTTGAATAAAAGCGAATTCCCCTCACAATCGATAAAAAGTTCCTTTACAACCTGGATGTGGCCCGAGGTCTCGCCTTTAAGCATAAGTTTTCCTTTTGAGCGGCGGAACACGTAGATCTTGCCCTCTTTCAGGGTTTTTTCCAGCGCGTCCTTGTTCATGTAGCAGAGCGTAAGCGCCCTGCCGGACTTTGCGTCCTGGATTATCGCAGGGATCAGGCCCTTATCGTCAAATTTTATCTTGTCTAACATTTGAAATTTACCTCCGCTATTAACCATGCAACCATTTGCTTAAGTCGCTACTCAGTTTCATTACTCTGTGGGACAGGTTTCTTAGCTTCTGCATATCATTTAGGTCGAAACCTGTCCCGACTGTAAATTAACTCCTGACAACAATTCCCTTCCCTCTAAGATAATTTTTAACTTCGTTGATACTGAACTCTTTGTAATGAAATACCGAAGCTGCCAGCGCTGCGTCTGCCTTGCCGCTGGTCAGGGCCTGGTAAAAATGTTCCAAACTGCCGCAACCGCCTGAAGCGATTACAGGTATATTCACGGTTTCGCTTATCCTGGAAGTAAGCTCGATGTCGTAGCCGTCTTTTGTACCGTCCCTGTCCATGCTGGTCAACAGGATCTCGCCTGCACCCAAAAGCTGAACCTTCTTTGCCCATTCAACAGCATCGATCCCTGTCGGCGTCCTGCCGCCGTTGATGAATACCTCCCAGGCCGACAGCCTTTTGCCTACGGACCCTATGACCCTTTTTGCGTCAATCGCAACCACGATACATTGGCTCCCGAATTTCTTCGCTGCCTTCTTTATGAACTGCGGGTCCCTGACCGCTGTCGTATTTATCGAGATCTTGTCGCAGCCCGCGTTCAGCAGGTCCCGTATGTCTTCAAGCGTGCGTATGCCGCCGCCTACCGTAAACGGGATAAATACAACATCGGCGACGCGGCGCGCCACATCGATGATGGTCTTTCTCTTCTGGTACGAGGCCGTTATGTCAAGGAATATAAGTTCATCCGCGCCCTCTTTATCGTAAATGACCGCGTTTTCAACCGGGTCGCCTGCGTCCTTTAAATTCACGAAATTGACGCCTTTTACAACACGGCCTTCGTTTACATCCAGGCATGGGATTATTCGTTTAGCTAACATTTAAAAATCCGTTGTTTTGTCAACCGCTTCAATTGCTTCTTTTAGGTTAATCTTATTCTCATAAAGCGCCTTGCCTACAATTGCACCGGTAAGGCCCTTCACCTCAAGCCGCTTCAGCACCAATAAGTCATCTATGGAGGAAATGCCGCCGGAGGCTATTACCTCAACCTGCGCTTCTTTCAGGACCCTTTTTATGGCGTCAGCATTCGGCCCCTGAAGCATTCCGTCTTTTGCTATATCGGTAAATATGAACATTTTGGCGCCCTGGTCTTTCAGCCGCTTTATAAAATCAACGTAATCAAGTTCGGTTTTCTCGGTCCAGCCCGAGACCGCGACCTTGCCGTCCTTTGCGTCAACGCCCATTATGAGCTTATCTTTGAATCTCTTTATTACCTTTTTTGAAAACTTCTCATCCACAAGCCTTGTGCCGATAATAACGTAAGATACGCCCGACTTCAGCGCCTTCTCGATCACCTCTTCGGAGCGCACGCCGCCGCCCAGCTCAACAGGCACTTTGACGTTCCTTATTATTTCCTCTATGAGCCCCAGGTTTTTAAATTCTCCGGAAACAGCGCCGTCCAGGTCAACCAAATGTATGCGCCGCGCGCCCTGGGCCTCCCATTTTTTGGCAACGCCCACCGGGTCATCTGAATACACTTTTTCGAATTTAAAATTCCCGCGCGTAAGCCGGGCGACTTTTCCGTTCAATAGATCAGTAGCCGGTATTACTAACATTTGACAAAATTCTTGCATCGCATATATGTTGTCTTTCCATACCATGGACGTAAAATCGACCCCATAGTCGGTAGTAGTGGCGATTACATTTTTATCCTTCGGCACGACATAATACGAATGCACGAAGTACATCCAAGACCCGTCGGGGATCCCTTTCAGCAGCGGACATGTACCTGGACTGGCAACTGGCAACCCCGGCCCGCCATTTGCCGCACAGACCGGGGCGGGCTGGCAACTGGCAACTGTTCTTATCCGGTTCCAGCCCATATGAGGAACCTTCAAGGAGGTTCCTGGGGTCTTAGGATCATATGTTCTTAGGGGAAAACTAAATCGCTTAACCTTTCCTTTTAATACCCCAAGCCCTTTGACCTTACCGCTCTCTTCGCTCTCTTCAAATAAAAGCTGCAGGCCCAGGCACAGGCCGAGGAACGGTTTCCCGTCCTTAATATTTTCCTTAAGCGGCGCTATCAGGCCGCACTTGCGCAGCGCAGCCATGGAATCCCCGAATGCGCCCACACCCGGCAGCACTATCTTGTCCGCCTTTTTTAAATCTTTAGGTAAGCAGCTGACTGTCACCCTGGCGCCTATTGCCTTGAACGCCTTTGCAACGCTCCCGAGGTTGCCCATCCCGTAGTCAATAACCGCTATCACAATTTTCCTTTAGTTGAAGGCACGCCCTTTACGCGCTTATCAATGCTGACCGCTTCACGCAGCGCCCTTGCTGTCGACTTGAACAGCGCCTCTATGACATGATGCGTGTCTTCGCCGCGCATAACATCAACGTGCATGTTGATACCGCTTGAGCCTGCGAACGCCTTAAGGAATTCCTTGGCATCCTGGAGCGTATAATCCGCCTGGGGCAGGTCTTTTAGTTTCGCGGAAAAAAACAATGATGGCCTGCCGCTTATATCCAGGACAACACGGCTGCTTGCAAGCGCCTCGTCCATAGGCACAAAACTGTATCCATAGCGCCTGATGCCCTTCTTTTTACCCAATGCCTATGCCTACATCTTCATTTGTGTGGTGCGAATCCACTGCAAGGTCGCCTTTTGCGCGCAGCTTCAGGTTAAAAAGCCCGTGCTTGGCAAACAGGGTAAGCATATGATCCAGGAACCCTATGCCGGTTTTAATATCGGCCTTGCCGGTCCCGTCCAAGCAAAGCTCGATATTGATATCCGTTTCCTTAGTTGTCCTTTTTACCTTGCTCTTTCTCTTTTGTCTTGTCATCTTGTTTTTCCTTTTCGTCAAACCTCACCTTTATGGATTCCAGGTGCGCCTTGAGGCTTTCGATGCCGGCGATCTTTTCGATCGGCTCCCTTGCGCGCTCAAGCGCCCTTTTTGAATAGGATATTATGTGCGTGCTCTTCATGAAATCATTCAGGCCAAGGCCCGAGAAGAACCGCGCTGTGCCGCCTGTGGGCAGGACATGGCTCGGCCCTGCGATATAATCGCCCACCGCTGTAGGCGTATACGGGCCGATAAATATCGCGCCTGCGTTCTTTATGCCCTTTAATACCTTGCGCGGGCTTTTTACCATTATCTGCAAATGTTCAGGAGCGATGATGTTCGTTACCTCGCACGCCTCCTGCAAATTCTTTACAAGAATAATATACCCGCGGTCCACTTTCTCGCGTACCTGCTTTGCGAATTTCCGCGAGTTAGTTATAAGTATCGAAAGGCCCCTGAAATGCTCGGATTGCGCCCTGAGGTCAGCGATAACATAATCCGGGTTTGAATGCTGGTTGGCTATAATAACAACCTCGCTTGGGCCGGCCACCATATCTATGTCAGCGTAACCGAACATCTGCCGCTTTGCCTCTGTAACGTATTCGTTGCCCGGCCCGACTATCTTGTCCACCTTCGGTATTGTTTTTGTCCCGAACGCAAGGGCCGCTATGGCCTGGGCGCCGCCTACTTTATATATCTCATCCACTTTTAAAAGGTTGGCAACAACCAGGATGTGCGGGTTGATACTGCAATATTTGTTCGGCGGCGTGACCAGCACCACCTTTCTTACTCCCGCCAGCTTGGCGGGAAGCACTGTCATATACACGCTCGATACCAGCGGTACGGTGCCTGAAGGCACATATACGCCTACGGTATCAAGCGGCGAATATTTCTCGCCCAGTATAACGCCTTCGCTGTCCGTTATCTTCCAGGACTTTCTTACCTGTTTTTTGTAAAATCTTGTGATGTTCTCGATTATGGGCTTCAGCGTATTTACAAAGTCCGAAGAAATATCCTGGTACGCGCCCGATGTCTCGGACTCCGAAACCTTCAGCTGCCGCGGCGTAAGCTTTATCTTGTCGAACTTCCTGGTGTAGCGTATAAGCGCATCGTCCCCGTGCAGTTTCACGTCCTCGATTATCCTGCGCACGCTCTCCTGTACCCGCTTTTTGCGGTTATTGTTCCTTTCGCAGAGTTTCGAGAATTGTTTGCTGGAAAATTTTATCACCTTCACCCAGCCCCTCCTTTTATCAAGATACGATTGATTAAGTTAATTGTTATCAAGGGATATACCTGCTTTGTTGCCAGGTATTCCGCAAAATATATAGGTTTCATTTTAGGAGGGGCTGGGTTCATGCCAATTTCTCCTTAATGAGATTATCGATCATCGTAATTGCCTCTTTCAATTTGGAAACCTCTTTGCCGCCTGCCTGGGCAAATTCCGGCCTGCCCCCGCCTGAGCCGCCTACGCAGGCCGCGATAGGTTTTATCAGTTCCTGGCTGCTTAATCCTTTTTTTATAAGGTCCTGGCTGACCGCAAGGACCAAGTTCACCTTTTCCGCGGTACCTGAACCCAGCAGGACCACGCAGGAAGGGGTTTTTTTAATTATGCTGTCCGATAAAACCCTTAAGGCTGCCATGTCCTTATTCTGCACTATGCCGGAAATAATATTTACGTCTGCCGTCTTCTTCGCGTTTTTTGTAAGCTGTTCCGCAAGCGGCCCCAGCGCCCGTTCATTTTCTTTCGATTGCGCTTTCTGGAGCTTTTTCTTTTCCGCATTTATCCGTTCAATTAAACCTACGGCCTCAGCTTCAAGGGTTTCCCATTTTTGTATGTCGGCGTAGGCAACAGTTTCTTTGTTTTTTGAACTGATCAGTTTATCCATATCCTGTAATTTTTGCGCGGATGCTTTATTTAATTCCGATCCGGGGTCAAGAGTTTTTAATGTATCGGCTATGCGCGTCCTTAAATTTTCTTTTTGGGCAAGGATCCATTCGTATACTGCATCACCCGTGACCGCTTCTATCCTTCTTGTGCCTGCGGAAACCGAGCTCTCTTGCGTGACCTTAAAGATCCGTATCTCTTTTGTATTTTTGACATGGTCGCCTCCGCACAGCTCCTTTGAAAAACCGCCTATTGTCCTCACAGTGACCTGGTCGGCATATTTTTCGCCGAAAAGCGCTATGGCGCCGCTTTTTCTTGCCTCATCGATAGACATGATGTCTTTTGCTACTTCCTGGGCAGCGATAATATTTTCGTTCACCAACTCCTCGATCTTGGCGATCTCGTCTTTCTCCGTTTTCTTCGGGTGCGTAAAGTCAAAACGCAACCGCTGGGGGTATACAAGCGAGCCTGACTGCGCAGCGTGCTCGCCCAGGACGCGGCGCAACGCCGCGTGCAGAAGATGCGTTGCTGTGTGGTTGGCGCGTATCTTTTGTTTGGACGCCTCGTCCCACTCCTCGTCCTTTTTGCGCGCAAGGCCCGCCGGCGCAGCAAAGATATCCTTCGAGATCTTGCTTTTTGCGCGCGAACGTTCTTTTTGTTCTTTTAAGAATTTTTCAAACCCTGCTTCGTCAATCTTCAGGCCGAGCTCCTGCGCGACCTCTCTTTGGAAATCAACAGGCACGCCTTTTTCGTCCGAATACCTGAACGCAAGGTCTGCGTCTATCTTCTGCATGCCGCTGTTTTTTATTTTTACAA
>JAPLLL010000122.1:14440-18246 GCA_026387595.1 Candidatus Omnitrophota bacterium | reverse complement strand
AGATAAAATTATGGTTTGACCCGGATGAGATCATCGTGGACCTTTATCCGACGAAGATCAAAGAACTCAAGAGCATAAAAAAAAGGATGTGGCTGTGATAAAGTCAATGACCGGCTTCGGAAAAGGCGAGGCAAAGGGGAGATCCGGCACGGTAAAGGCCGAGATACGCGCCATTAACCATAAATTCCTTGAGATCGGCATCAAGCTGCCTGAAGGCATTGCGAGTCTCGAGGACAAAATAAGGGAACTGGCGCAAGGTTATGTATGCCGAGGCAAGGTCAACATCAACATTGCATATGAAGACGGGCTCGGGGCGGCGGACAAGATCAGCGTCGACGAGAAACTGGCAAAGGCATATTACAGGCAGCTGAACGGCCTGAAGAAAAAAATAAAACTGGAAGGCTCTATCAGGCTGGACCAGCTGATCGCGCTTCCCGGCGTCATAACATACGAACCAAAAAAGGCCGCGGCCCATGACGCATGGCCCGCAGCGCAGGCGGCACTTCGTAAGGCATTTAGATCACTGGACTCCTCAAGGCTTAAGGAAGGCCGGGCCCTTCAGGCCGACCTGAAAAAAAGAATAAAAAACATAGAAGGGGCCATAAAAGTCATAGGCGGCAGGGAAAAGATAAATACCGACCTGTACAGGGAGCGCCTTAAAAAAAGTATAAAGGAATTGTCAAAAGGCGTTGTAAAGGATTTTGACAAGGGCAGGCTGGAACAGGAAGTCGCGATGTACGCAAAGAACTCGGACATCACCGAGGAGATAACAAGGCTTTCCGCCCACATGAAGAACCTGCGGGAGACCGTGGAAAAAGACGCAGAGGCGGGAAAGAAACTGGATTTTATCGCCCAGGAACTGAATCGCGAGGCAAATACCGTCGGCTCCAAGGTCAGCGATTTCAAGATATCGAAAAAGGTCATACAGATAAAAAGCGAAATAGAGAAACTGCGGGAGCAGGCAAAAAACATTGAGTAAAAACGGCCCAAGGGCAGGCAAGGTGTTCATAATATCGTCCCCGTCCGGCGGGGGGAAGACCACGCTTGCCAAAAGGTTGCTGGCCTCCGGGCTCGGGCTTGTCCAGTCGATCTCAATGACGACAAGGCCGAAAAGACCCGGCGAGAAGAACGGCAGGGATTATTATTTCGCAACCGCCGCGCAGTTTAAAAAAGGTATATGGCAGAACAAGTTCCTTGAATGGACCAAGACGTACGGCTGGCATTACGGCACGCCGAAAAAATATGTGGCGGGCCTTCTAAGTAAAGGCAAAAACCCGCTTCTGATAATAGATGTAAAAGGCGCGATGAAGGTTAAAAAGGCTTTCGGCGAGAGGGCAGTGTTGATATTTGTTGCGCCGCCGTCAATAGCCGAACTTAAAAAGCGCCTTAAAAAAAGAGCCGCCGACGATAAAAAAGAGATCGCAAAAAGGCTCAGGATCGCAAAGAGGGAACTCTCATATATAAAAAGATACGATCATTGCGTGGTAAACGACAGCGTTAAGCCGGCTGTCTCAAAGCTAAAATCCATAATACGGGCTGAAACATGTAAAACCAGGGCAAAGGACTTATGACAAATATAAAGCCGGAAGAATTAATGAAAAGGGTGGGGTCCATATACAAGCTTGTGATTTTGGCGTCCAAGCGCACCATAGAACTTAACGACGGCAAACCCAAATTCGTGGATGTCCCGCCCGCGACAAGACTGGCGCTCATAGCATTAAAGGAGATCCAGGAAGGGTTGGTTAGTTATAAGGTTAAGGAAGAAAAACCGGAAAAATGACAATAATTTTAGGCGTCACAGGCTCGGTTGCAAGCTATAAAGCCGCCGACATAATCTCAGGCCTGAAAAAGAAAAACCGGGAGGTCTTTGTCATAATGACCGCCGAGGCGAATAAATTCATAACGCCGCTTACGCTTCAAACCCTTTCAGGGAACAGGGTATATTCGGATATGTTTGAGATCCCGGAAGAATGGGACGCAAAACATATCTCTTTGGCCAAAAAGGCAGACATTATCGTAATAGCGCCGGCCACCGCAAACGTAATAGGAAAACTTGCAGCTGGGATATGCGACGATTTGCTGACATGCGTTGCCGTTGCCTCAAAGGCAAAGGTGCTGATAGCGCCGGCGATGAATGATGGGATGTATAATAACGTCATTGTCCAGGAAAACATCACAAAGTTAAAAAAACTCGGCTACAAATTCGTCGGGCCCAAAACGGGCCGGCTTGCCTGCGGGGACGTGGCAATAGGCTGCCTGGCAGATGTCGGCGATATATTGAAAGAAATTGACAAATTGATCTAGCGGCGACGTAGCCAAGCGGCTAAGGCGGGAGTCTGCAAAACTCCTATTCAGCGGTTCAATTCCGCTCGTCGCCTCTCAAATTTCTATAGCGGTTATATTATGGAAATTTGAAGCCGAGGTGTCGGAACTGGCAGACGATGGGGACTTAAAATCCCCTGCCCCTAAAGGGCGTGTGGGTTCAAATCCCTCCCTCGGCACTTTGATACGGGCACGTAGCGCAGTTGGTTAGCGCACTTCCTTGACATGGAAGGGGTCACAGGTTCGAGTCCTGTCGTGCCCAAGGAAAACATATGGACATAAATGCATTAAGACATAGCGCATCGCACATAATGGCCGATGCGATTAAACAGTTATACCCGGGCACAAAACTCGGCATAGGCCCTTCTATCGAGAGCGGGTTCTATTACGATTTTGACAGGCCGGAGCCTTTTGTCCCGGAAGACCTTGAAAAAATAGAAAAGAAGATGAAAGAAATAATTAAGGTGGACCTTTCTTTTGTAAAAGAGACGATGAAAAAAGAGGATGCCGTAAGACTTTTTGAAAAGGCGGGCGAAAAATACAAAGTTGAGCTTATCAAGGCCCTGCCCGATAACGAAGTTTTTATATATAAGCACGGCGAGTTTATAGATCTGTGCAAGGGACCGCATGTCACCAGGACCGGTGAAGTAAAGGCCTTTAAGCTTCTCAGCATTGCCGGCGCGTACTGGCATGGCATTGAAACAAACCCGATGCTGCAACGTATTTACGGCACCGCCTTCCAGACGCAAAAAGAGCTGGACGACTACCTGCAGCTTCTTGAAGAAGCGAAAAAACGCGACCACAGAAAACTCGGCAAAGAACTCGAATATTTCAGTTTCCACAATGAGATGGGCGCGGGGCTCATACTGTATCATCCCAACGGCGGGCTATTGCGCATGATAATAGAGGACTGGGAAAAAAAGGAACATTTAAAGCGCGGCTATCAGATAGTCATGGGGCCGCATATAATGAAATCGGATATATGGGTACGCTCCGGCCATTATGAAAATTATAAAGAACTCATGTATATTTTCAAGGTCGAAGACCAGGAATACGCGGTAAAGCCGATGAACTGTCCGGGCCACATGCTGATCTATAAATCAAAGACAAGAAGTTATAAAGACCTGCCGCTAAGGCTTTTCGAACTCGGCAGCGTATACCGTTATGAAAAAAGCGGGGTACTGCACGGGCTGCTGCGCGTGCGCGGATTTACGCAGGATGACGCCCACATATTCTGCCTGCCGGAACAGGCAGTTGATGAGATAACCAGCGTAATTGATTTTGTAGCCTATGCCATGAAGGTATTCGGGTTCAACGAATTCCTTGTCGAGCTTTCAACAAGGCCGCCCAAATCCATAGGCAGCGACGAGATTTGGAAGAACAGCCAGGACGCGCTGATCACGGCGCTGGATAAAAAGGGCCTTAAATACGAGATCTGCGAGGGCGAGGGCGCGTTTTACGGCCCCAAGATAGACATAAAATTA
>JAPLLL010000122.1:0-14367 GCA_026387595.1 Candidatus Omnitrophota bacterium | reverse complement strand
TGCCGGAGAGATTTGACCTGACATATGTGGGCCCGGACGGGAAAGAATACAGACCGGTCATGCTCCACCGCGTAATTTTAGGCAGCATGGAGCGTTTTATCGGCGCGCTCCTTGAGCATTATGCCGGGGCACTGCCTTTATGGCTTTCGCCAGTGCAGGTTGCTGTTATTCCGATAACGGACAAACAAAAAGAGTATGCAGTGGAGATTAAAAATAAATTGATCGAAAACGACATAAGGATCTCTCTCTATGACCAGAACGAGACGCTGAATTACAAGATACGCGCGGCGCAGGCCGCCAAGGTCCCGTACATGGTTATCGTCGGGGCAAAAGAGGTTGTTGCCAGTTCGGTTTCGGTAAGGTCCCGCTCAAAAGACGAGGGCCAGATGAAGCTGGATGATTTTATAGATAGGGTAGTTAAGGAAAACAGGGAAAAGAAATAAAAAAGAGGAGGTAGCATATCGTAGAAAAAGAACTAAGGACGAACTATAGGATACGCGCGCGTGAAATACGGTTGATCGATCATAACGGGGAGCAAGCGGGTGTTGTCTCCGTTCAGGAGGGCATAAGGCGCGCGCAGGACGCAGGGCTTGACCTGGTGGAAGTGGCGTCGCAGGCGGCGCCGCCTGTGTGCCGGATAATGGATTACTCGAAATACAGGTACGAAAAGGAGAAAAAACACCGGGAGGCCAAGAAGAAACAGCATATAGTTCACATTAAAGAGCTGAAACTGAAGCCGAACATCGAGCCGCATGATTACCAGGTAAAATTGCAAGCCCTGCGCAGGTTCCTTGAGAGAGGGGACAAGACCAAGATAACGGTCATGTTCAGGGGCAGGGAAAAGGAGCACATGGACAGGGGCCGCCTGGTTTTAGACAAACTTATGAGCGACGCTGCGGACATAGGCGAGGTGGAAGAAGCGCCGACTCCGCTGTTCGGCAGGATGATAGTCATGATGTTCAAGCCAAAAATGAAAAAATAAGCTGCGGATAGAAAGGAAAAATAGATATGCCAAAGATGAAAACAAGAAAAAGTGTAGCAAAAAGGTTCAGGCTCACAAAAACAGGTAAGATAAAAAGGAAAATGGCTTTCAAAGGCCATCTCCTGGGCGGCAAGAACGCAAAGAGAAAAAGAAGGCTTTCAAGGGGCGCGCTCGTGGCCGGTGCTGACGCAGGCGTTATCAAGCGCATGCTCCCATACGGATAGCGTGTAAGGTGACAGACACTTGCACGTAGTGTATATGGTCAGGTAGTGTCAGTCACCTTTAAGTGAGAAAGGAGTCGTTGTATGCCAAGATCGAAAAGTTCAGTAACGGCGAGGCGAAGACATAAAAGGTTGCTTAAGCGCGCGAAAGGGTTCTGGGGCGGACGGCGCACAAGATACAGAATGGCGAGGGAAACCGTCCAGAAGGGCATGATGTATGCCTGGCGCGACAGGCGCAAGCGCAAGAACGAGTTCAGGAACCTCTGGATAGCCAGGATAACCGCTGCCTGCAGGGAAAGAGGTATTTCTTACAGCAAGTTCATAGGCGCGCTTAACAAGGCAAAGATCCTGATAAACAGGAAGATGCTTGCTGAACTGGCAGTGCACGATACAGCGGCATTTGACAAGCTGGCGGCGCTTGTAAAGACAAAGTAAGACAAACTAATGGAAGAGAAAATAAAGAGCGCGCAGGAACAGGCGCTCTCAGAGATCAGCCAGGCAAAAACCAGCGACGATATTGAGCTTTTGCGGGTAAAATATCTGGGCAGGAAAGGTCTGGTCAATGCCCTGTTCGGTGAATTGAGCAGCGTGCCTGCGCAGGACAAACCGAAGGTTGGCAATCTTTTAAACCGGCTTAAGATCGCAGTATCATCAGCGCTGGATTCCGCAAAGGGCAAGACAATAGACGCCGGGCCGGCTGCTGCGGCAGACAGCATAGACGTTACAATGCCCGGCAGAAAAAGGTCGCTCGGCCGTCTGCATCCGTTAACGCAGACGCTGGACAACATAAACGAGATATTCCTGAATCTTGGCTTTAAGATCGCCGAGGGCCCGGAAATAGAGACGATATATTATAATTTTGAAGCGCTGAACATCCCGCTTGACCATCCCTCCAGAGATGCATTCGACACTTTTTATATAGACGATAACTCACTCCTGCGCAGCCAAACATCCACTGTGCAGATACGGGTAATGGAAAAGGTAAAACCGCCGCTTGCGATCATCTCTCCCGGCAGGGTATTCAGACCAGACGCCACTGACGCGAGCCACTCATTCATGTTCCATCAGGTCGAGGGGCTCATGGTTGATAAGGACATAAAATTTTCAGATCTAAAAGGTATTCTTGAGATCTTCGTAAAACGCATGTTCGGTGAAGATACCAGGATGCGTTTCAGGCCGCACTTTTTCCCGTTCACGGAACCGTCGGCAGAGGTTGATATCTCCTGCATTATCTGTAAGGGCAAGGGCGAGACAGCATCCGCCGGAGGCGGAAAAAGGTGCAGCGTGTGTGGGGGCAAGGGCTGGCTTGAGATCCTTGGCGCAGGCATGGTGCACCCGAACGTATTTTCCGCCGTGGGATACGATCCGAAAAAATGGCGCGGATTCGCGTTCGGCATGGGCGTTGAAAGGATAGCGATGCTGAAATACGGCATCGACGATATAAGGCTGTTTTTCGAAAACGACCTGAGATTTTTACGGCAATTCTAAAATGAACCCAGCCCCTCTTATGGAGGGCGCTGGGTGAAAGCAAGAGGGGCTGGGTGAAGATAAGTTATAGCTGGTTACTGGAATACGTGGATGTAAAAAATTCCGCAAGGCAGATTGCGCAGTGGTTGACCATGACAGGCCTCGAGGTAACGTCTTTGCGCGAAAGCGAAAAGGACGCTATTCTTGAGATAGAGGTTACCACAAATAGGCCTGACTGGCTGAGTGTCCTTGGCATAGCGCGGGAGGTATCCGCTATAACAGGAAAACGGCTCAAGGTGCCTGTCGTCGGGAACTTGACGCAGACCGTAAGGGACAAGCAGATAAAGGTTGAAATAAATGATAAGCTTTTATGCCCCAGGTATACCGCAAGGATCATAGACAGTGTGCATGTTGAGCCGTCGCCGCCCTGGCTCAGCCAGAGGCTCCAGGATATAGGCGTAAGGCCTGTAAATAATATCGTGGATATAACCAATTTCTGCCTGTTTGAATTAGGACAGCCGCTGCACGCTTTCGATTATGACAAGCTCGCAGGGCAGAAAATAATCGTGCGCCGCGCCAAAAAGGGCGAAACAATAATGACCATTGACGGCGTAAAAAGAGAGCTGGATAGCGACATGCTGGTGATCGCCGACGAGAAAAAACCGGTTGCTGTCGCGGGCGTAATGGGCTCACTTGATACAGAGGTCAGCCTATCAACGAAAACTATTCTTCTTGAAAGCGCCTATTTCGATCCGATCTCCGTAAGGCGCACACAGCGAAAGATCGCCTTAAGCAGCGACTCAAGCTACAGATTTGAAAGAGGCGTTGACCTTGAAGGCGTTTTATTTGCGTCTAACAGGGCAGCGAAACTGGCAATGGACTTTGCAAAAGGTAAGATAGGTCTTCTGAAAGATGTCGGAACTAAAGTAGCAAAGCCGAACACGATAAAATTATCAATCCGCAAGACAAACGAGATCCTTGGCACCGGGCTTTCTCCGGTTGCGGCGAAAAAAATACTTACGGGCCTCGGCCTCAAGGTGGGCGCTGCTCAGGAAGAGCTGTTTGTGAGCCCGCCGTCCTTCAGGAGGGACCTGAAACGCGAAGAGGACCTTATAGAAGAGGTTGCCAGGATCTACGGCTACGACAAGATCCCGACGACGATCCCGAAAACCATCGGGCATCTCGGCCTTAAGGAGCCTAAACGGCGGGTACAGGAATATGCGCGGGAAATCCTCACGGGCCAGGGCCTTGATGAGGTCATAACCTATTCACTTGTCGATAAAAAAGACCTTGAGAACGCCGGCCTTTTAAAAAATGACACGGTATTTATTAAAAATCCTTTAAGCAGCCAGCAGGAGGCCATGAGGACCAGCCTTATACCCGGCTTACTTAACGCGGCAAGGTTCAACATAAACAGAAAAATAGAAGATTTTGGAATATTTGAATTATCAAGCGTATATTCAAAGGCCGGAGAAAATGAATACAGGGAAGAAACGAACTTATGCGTCCTGCGCCATGGCCCTACGGCAAATTTCTTTGAGATAAAAGGAATAGTGGAAGTGCTGTTTGAGAGGCTCGGGATATCCGGTTTTGATTTTGTAAATACGCCGGAAAATATTTTTTACAACGGCAGGTCGGCAAAGGTCATGGCCGGCGCTCTAGAGGCCGGCGTGATAGGAGAGGTCAAGAAACAGGCCCTTGAAAAATTTGACATTAAAAAAGAAATTTTCCTGTGCGAAATAAAATTCGAAAGGATATTCAGCGCCATAAATACTGACAGAAGATTTTCAGGCCTGCCGAAATTCATACCCGCGAAAAGGGACATATCGCTTGTGGTTGAAAAACAGGTCAGCGTAAGAGAACTTGAAACCGCCATGAAAGAGGCTGCCGGAGAGATCCTTAAAAATGCGGTCCTGGCAGACGAGTATTACGGCCAGCAGATACCGAAAGGGAAACGCGGGCTTACTTTTTCCCTTGAATATTGTTTATCCGACAAACAACTCACGGACGAAGAGATAGAACAGGCGCACAGCAGAGCAAAAAAGGCGCTTGTGGAAAAATTCGGCGCTATTATAAGGTGACTGACACTGCCTGACCATATACGCTACATGCAAGTGTCTGTCACCTTACACGATCGACTTGCTTTTTTGACCCTATTATGATATAGTAAGGTAAGAAGCGCGAGTTCCCTGCTGTGCGCGCGTTTGACAAGATAAAGCTTGAGCCAACACTATTAAAAAAGGGAACCCTTATTGAGGCGCGTATTGCAGGACCCGGTTAGTTCGGGTGAACATGAAGCGCCGCAGCGGGTGCCCACCTTGAAAAAAAGGTTCAAAAGCTTTGACTTGTTCACACGGCACAGCGGGGTTTGTTTTGCCATTATTTTACATAATTAGCAAAACATCCCGAGCCACTATTACAACCGATATCCGATGGCGAGGGATTTCTTAATAGCTGTTAAACTTAAAAAAGTTAGCAAGTTTCACTTGACATAAATAGGTTGTATGGTATACTTAAGGATACTTGCATCACTAAAACGGAGGTAACGAAAATGAAGAGAGTAATTTCATACGCAGTTATCGCAATTTTTCTGGCAGCGGCAACATGTCTGGCAGCAGCATTGGATCCCGCCACAATAGTCGTACCGGCTGACAGCGGCCGTATTGTAGAGGCGTATAACGCGCCCGATCCAAAGGCGCCGCTTATTGTGTATCTGCAGGACATACACATGAATTACGAATCGCAAAAAGCCGAAGCCGACGTGCTCGAGGCGCTTATAAGGGATTACGGCTTTGATCTTGTGTTCCTGGAAGCCAAATCGGCCGGATCGGATGCTGATTTCAAGGACTTGCGCAAACTGAACACAATAGAAGGCCGCATCGAAGGCGCGGATAACCTGCTGAAGAAAGGGACCATTTCCGGCGTTAACTACGTTGACCTGACCACCGATTATAGTTTTTCTATCGTAGGTGTGGAAGACCTTGCCCTTTATAAAAAAGAAACCGAAGACCACATGGCCATATTCGGCAACAGGGAGAATATATCAAAACTGGCCGCAGCCCTGCAGAACATAGCCTCCAACCTGAAGCTGCATGTATACAGCAAAGAACTCCGCGACCTGGATGAGAAGGCAGCCGCATACAATAAAGACGAGATAGGCCTTGTTGAATACGTAAAATTCCTGGATGGCGCGGCAAAGGCGAACAGCGTGGACCTAAAGACGCTGCCGGATCTGGCCCTTTTTATCGCTTCCTCGGACATGGAAGGCCAGATAGATTTTGCGGCGGTTGAGACCGAAAGGGAAACCGTTTCGGCAGCGGCTGAAAAGGCCAATGCGGAAGCGCCAAAGGTAAAAGAAGAGCTCGCGGCAAAGAATATGCAGTTCAGGACAGGCGAGATCTCCCAGGGTGCTTATTACGCCTTCCTTAAGGATGCCGCGGAAACAGCCAAGATAGACCTTACCGCTTGCAAAAACCTAAACCTTTATACAAGGTATATCACTACATACGAAAAGATCGATACAGCGATTCTATTTAAAGAGATAGACCAACTTGTGGATCAGCTGAAGAACGCCTTGATCAAGACGCCTGAGCAGAAAAAACTAAGCCAGGTAGATAAGGGGTTAACGGTCATATCGGACATGGTCAATACAAAGCTTATACCGGACGAATACAACTATTATGTTTCCAATAAAGCGGATTTTAACCTGGATGACTGGCTTGGGTTCCTGAAGAACAATTCGGCAAAATACGCCTTGACCGCGCCGGTCCCGGAAGATGTTTCAATATTAAAAACAAACCTTCCGCTGCTGGAGAGATTCTATTCGGTCTCGTTTGAAAGGGATAATGCCTTTATATCAGCGATTAAGGCGGACCTTTCAAAATTTGCCAAAGAGAAGGCTGTTTTCGTGTGCGGCGGGTTCCATACCCCGAACATGAAGAAACTTTTGAAAGAGAACGGGTTCTCATACCTGATCGTGGCGCCTAAGATCGACGTTGTGAAGAATTACGACGAGATATACCTGAAAAGGACCCAGATAGACCTTGAATATCTGAATAAAAAATTTCCGGCAACAGAAGGGAAAAGATAGCTAGTTAGGAGTTAAAAAAGTTAGCATGTTTCTCTTGACAAATAGTGATTTTGTGTTATACTATAAAACAGACATTGCGAGTTTGGAGATTAAATAAAAAATGAAAAACACTGTTATTAAAAAGGGAGGAATTCAAATGAATCGTATTCTGGTATGTTTAACACTTGGCATATTCCTTATATCAGGAATTTGTCTTGCGGCCGGCAACAGAGCGGCGCTGGATGCAGCTAACAATCCGGTAATAGTACAGGAGGTAAAAGACGGCATTGTAGGGGAGATTACGGAAACACTTAAGCACACCCCAGAGGCTAATGTTCGCCAATTGCTGGAAAACGCCATGTTGAAACGTCCGACGGATATATCGGAAGCGCAAAGACTAAAGGTCCTTGTAAAGTACGATCAATTGACTGCAACCAATGCTGCTAATCCCTGGCAAGGCATTGTTCCGCCTGAGCAGGCAGCGCCGGTTATTGCCGCTGCAACAGCCGAACTCGCTAAAGCTAAACCAAGGGTAACTCCAGGCGCCCAATTAAAAGCGGATGAGGCAGAACTAATGGCTCAGACGTCCGAAGCGATGGGCAAGCCTGTGGAACAGATCGTTTTGCCGGATTTTATTCAGGTAGATCAAAGCGTAATGGATACAGCAAAGATACAGGGGCCCGTTATAGTTACTGTGAACGGACAAAAAGTAGTTGTTGTCGGTGACGCTGATATAACTACGCTCAGACGTGGCTTGCGCTCAAGGTGGGCCCATGAACTTGCCGAGTTAACATACCTTGCTATGGGCGAGACGCCGGAAAATGCGCACGCAAAAGCGTGTGATGTCGAAGGAAAGGTAAGGATAGCCCGCATAAATACAGTAGAGGAACGCGCATCCCAGGTAGGCGAAGCCAGCGCTGAAATAACATACCAGATCGCTGGTATTCTACCGGCCACCGGAGTAAAAAAGATAAAAGTGGCAGCTACAGTTGAACTTCAAAACAGCGCCGAGTGGAAAGCGATCAAGGAATTTTACAAGGGAAGAGGGTATCAGGTTACGGAAGCCGCAGCGCCGCAACTAGCGCCAGGCTTTAATAATTGTTTCAAGATTACGCTGGAGGATGCCGATGGCCGCCAGGTAGGCAAAGAAGCGGTGCGTAATATAAAAGGACAGCTGTGCCAGGTGAATGGGATTATAAACGAAGGATTGCTGGACGCGTTGATACCAGCGGCGCCTGCCGAAGCCGCAGCAATAGGAGATTGGGCAAAGTCTAACGAACAAAAAATAAGGATGCTGCTAGAACAGCGTAAAGCTATTATGACAGGCAATGAGGCGGAAGTTAAAAAAATAGTTGATCTGCTAAAGGCTGACCCGAGCAAATGGCCGCAAGGTATATCCGATCTTAGAAATCTGGAACTGCCTAAGCCGATGCCAAACGATTTCACGCTACAATTGGAGCAGAAGATGGCAGCAGAGATATTGGGCAGGATGGCATAAGCAGTACAAAAAAGAGGTTTTTCAAAAGGGTCGGTTGCAAAACCGGCCCTTTTTGCTATTTATATATAAAGGAGCTTATGGTAGAATAATTATCCCATGAACAAGAAGGCGATATTACTATTATCAGGCGGGTTAGACAGCATATTGGCGGGCAGGATCATGCTTGAGCAGGGCATTGAAATAGAGGCAGTACATTTTACAATGGTATTTTCGGACTCGGAGAATGGAGCTGCCAATGTGGCCAAAGAACTGGGCATAAGGTTTACCGCAAAAAATATAACTCAAGAATTCCTTGAGGTCGTAAAGAGCCCTAAGCATGGTTACGGAAGCGGGGTAAACCCGTGCGTTGACTGTAAGATCTTCATGTTCAAAAAAGCGAAGGAATATATGCAAAATTCCGGCGCCTCTTTTCTTGCGACAGGCGAGGTGCTGGGCGAGCGGCCCATGTCGCAGCGGCGCGACACGCTTTCAATAATTGAAAGAGAGTCCGGGACTAAGGGGTTGCTTTTACGCCCCTTGTCTGCAAGGCTGCTTGACCCGACCATACCGGAACAGGACGGCACAGTAGACAGGGAAAAATTATATGCGATCTCGGGCCGTTCAAGGAAACCGCAGATGGAGCTTGCAGCCAAATTCGGCATAAAAAAATATCCAAACCCGGCAGGCGGATGCCTTTTGACGGATCCCGCGTTCTCAAAGCGCGCGGATGACCTTCTTGAACATAACGCCTTTACGCTGGACAATGTCACGCTCTTAAAACTGGGCAGGCATTTCAGGTGGTCCGAAAACTGCAAGGTTATCGTCGGAAGAGACGAAAAAGAAAACAATGCTATATTTGCGCTTGCAAAAGACATGGACCTTTTGATGAACGCGAAGAACCTGCTCGGCCCGGTAGCCCTTTTGAGAGGCGCGGCTACCGCGGATGATGTAAATCTGGCGCTTAGGATCACGGCAAGGTACGTGGATAGAAATGGCAAAGACACGGTTGAAATGCAATATTGGACCCCAGAAAACGAAAGTAAATCATTCGCGGCAGTCAAACCGCTAGAAGAAGAAGAGTTAAATAAAAAAAGAATATAACAAAGTCGCGGCCAAGATTTACAGTCGGGACAGTTTGCAGAGAGGCCGCAGCAAACTGTCCCCATAGAGTTATTATAACCAAACTGAGTAGCAACCCCAACGAATGGTTGCAAGCAAAATTGAGAAAGAGTATATATGCATAATTTTTTAGCGGCGCTGTCGCATTATTGTGTCGAGGTCATCCCCGCGGTGCTGATAGGTTTTTTATTAAGCGGTATGATCCATGAGTTCATACCTACGTCATGGGTGGACAGGTATCTCGGTAAAAAAGGCATATGGCCCGTGCTTTCGGCAACAGTGATCGGCGCATTCCTTCCCATTTGCTGCTGGGGTTCATTGCCTGTGGCGCTTAGTCTATATAAAAAAGGCGCAAAACTCGGTCCTGTGCTTGCATTTTTAATTGCAACGCCGGCTACCTCGGCAAGCGCGCTTCTTGTGACTTACAGGTTACTCGGAGTAAATTTTATGCTGTATACATTTTTCGGCGTTATTTTGATGGGCGTTATGGCAGGGCTCGTTGGGAACCAGCTGAAATTCACACCGAAAATTTTTGAAAAAGAAACCTGCCCGCACTGCAATGAGCAGACTATCCTGGGCGAGCCGCACAAGCACAGCAGGAAAATATCAGGTGCTGTGCTGGATATATTGAAATACGCGTTCTGGGACATGCCCAAAGAAATGGGCGTTGAGATATTGGTAGGCCTTGTTTTGTCCGCTCTTGTTGTTAGCATTACGCCGATAGGATTTTTTATAAAGCATTATCTTGCCGGCTGGACCGGGTACGCATTCAGCATCGTGTTCGGGCTTTTGATGTATATATGTTCCACGGCAAGCGTTCCGCTTGTGGATGCGTTCATAAAGCAGGGCATGAGCAGCGGGGCAGGCATGGTCCTTTTACTTGCCGGCCCGGTTACAAGCTACGGGACCATTCTTGTATTGAGAAAAGAGTTCGGTTCAAAGATCCTGCTGGCCTATCTTGCGCTTGTGATCGTATTGTCCCTTGGCCTTGGCATAGGCTACGGCATAACAGCGGCTCGCTGAATTTTCTCAGTTTGCATCTGGAAAATTCATCCCGAGCTGCTGTTGTTTACGAGTTAGTAGCGAGGGATAAATTTTATTGACCTGTTAAAATATTGGGAATATAATACATCATATGATCATTACGAGGCAGAAGCCTCTGGATGAGGTATTAAGATATATCCGGAAGGCTGAAAAGGTATTTCTGGTGGGGTGCGGCGAATGCTCCACTACGTGTAAGACCGGGGGCGAAAAAGAGGTCTTTGCCATGAAGGCCGCCCTTGAGAAAAACGGTATTACGATAACCGGCTGGATCATGCCGAGCGCCCCGTGCGTGGCGGCCCAGATTAAGACGGAGTTTGCAAAACATATAAAGGAGGTAAAGGAGGCGGATTCGATATTGATACTGGCCTGCGGTCTGGGGGCCCAATCCGTACGAGAGAACGATAGATTCGGCAAGATTGTACATATCGCATGCGACACCTTATTCATGGGAGAAATTGACAAGGAAGGCGTTTTTAAGGAAAGGTGCAGCGCGTGCGGAGAATGCGTGTTGGAATTAACCGGTGGAATATGCCCTGTAACGCTGTGCGCCAAGGGGCTTTTGAACGGTCCTTGCGGTGGAGTAGACAAGGGAAAATGCGAAACGGATAATGAAAGAGACTGCGCCTGGGTCCTGATATATAATGAACTGAAAAAAAGGGACTCGCTTGACAGGTTAAGACAGATCCGTCCGCCCAAGGATCACTCAAAAACCAATAAACCCCGCCAGTTAGACCTAACCGCGTCCTCTCTTAGCGTAAAGTGACAGACACCTGCAGGTAGCGTAAAATTGGGAAGTGTCAGTCACCTTCTCCGACAAAAAGAAAAATGAGAAAAGTATATTTAGACCACAATGCCACTACGCCTGTGGACCCGCTTGTGCTTGAGGCGATGCTGCCGTATTACAGGGAATATTTCGGCAACCCCTCGAGCATACATGAATTCGGCAGGCTTGCCAGGAAGGCAATAGACGATGGCCGCGTAAGCGCAGCCAAGCTTATCGGCGCAAAGGATGTGGACGAGATCGTATTTACCGGAAGCGGCACAGAGGCCGATAATTTCGCGCTGAAAGGCGCCGCTGACGCGTTAAAGCAAAAAGGGAACCATATTATAACAAGCGCCATCGAGCATCATGCCGTGCTGAACGTGTGCAAGGCGCTTGAAAAAAGCGGTTTTAAGGTAACGTATGCGCCGGTAGATAAGTCAGGGATCGTGAAATTAGACGAGCTTAAAAAGGCAATAACGGATAAAACGATCCTCATCTCTATTATGTACGCAAATAACGAAACAGGCGTGATACAGCCTGTTGAGGAAATAGCGAAGATCGCGAAAGAAAAAGGGGCCCTGTTCCACACAGACGCTGTCCAGGCAGTAGGCAAGGTCCCGATAGACGTATCAAAATTGGGCGTTGATCTATTAAGCGCCTCAGCCCATAAAATATACGGGCCAAAAGGAGTCGGCTTTCTTTACATTAGAAAAGGCATTAAGCCGACGCCGATCTTGCTTGGCGGCCATCATGAAAAAAACAGGCGCGCAGGCACGGAAAATGTCGCCGGGATAGCGGGTTTTGGCAAGGCGGCGGAGCTTGCGCTGAAAAATATGGATAAGGACGCGCAGCGCGTAAGATCGCTGCGAGACGGGCTGGAAAAGGGTATACTAAGCGCTATACCGCATACCTATCTGAACGGGCATCCTGAAAAACGGCTTTGCACGACAACAAATATAAGTTTTGAATTTTTAGAAGGGGAATCAATTATTTTGAACCTGGATATGGAAGGCATTGCCGTATCAACCGGCTCTGCCTGCACCTCAGGCAGCCTTGAGCCGTCGCATGTCCTGACCGCCATGGGCGTGGAGGCGGTAAGGTCGCAGGGCTCGCTGAGATTTTCACTGGGCAAAGAGAACACAGAGGAAGACATCGATTACGTGATAAAGGCGCTGGCGCCGATAATCGAACGGCTGCGTAAGATGTCGCCGCTGTACAAGGGGTAAGGGTCCCTCGCCACCCGATGTAAATAAGAGTGGCTCGGGACGATTTGCCAAAAGGAAAAACGATAGCAAATCGAGGGTAAAATGGAAGGACAATATAGCGAAAAGGTAATGGAGCATTTCAGGAACCCGCACAATGTGGGCGATATGCCTGACGCCGACGGCATCGGCCACGTCGGAAATCCCGTATGCGGGGATATCATGGAGCTTTACATAAAGGTGCGCGACAATATAATTGTCGACGCTAAGTTCAAGACGTTCGGCTGCGGCGCGGCGATCGCGACCAGCAGCATGGTCACGGATCTTGTGAAAGGCAAGACCGTGGATGAGGCGCTTAAGGTCTCCAATAAAGCGGTTGCGGAAGCGCTGGGCGGGCTGCCGAAAATAAAGATGCATTGTTCGGTGCTCGCGGAGGAAGCGCTTCGGTCGGCAATAAACGATTATTTTAAAAAACATCCTAAAAAGTAAGGCGAAAAGTGGTCACGGAAACTATCAACAACAATATTCTGCGCGAAAAACAGAAACTGAGGGAGGAGATATTAAAAAAATTAAGATCTCAGGACAGGGAAGAGCTTTTTAAAAAAAGTCTGCTAATTGAAGAAAAATTATTTGAACTGGAGGAGTTTAAAAAGGCGAGGTGCGTTATCTTCTACGTGTCGTTCGGAGGCGAGGTACATACGCACCGCATGATCGATGAAAGCATACAGATGGGAAAACTGGTCGGGGTGCCCTGCGTTATCGAAGGCAAGGAGGATCTTGTGATATCCCTGATCACGGACAGGACGCGGCAGCTTGAGCGCGGGCCTCTGGGCATCAAACAGCCCAAGGTCGGCGAGATAAAACCTATTCAGTACGAAGATATGGACCTTGTTGTTGTGCCGGGCGTTGCTTTTGACGCAAATAATAACCGGCTCGGCAGAGGCAAGGGCTATTACGACAGGTTTTTAAAAAAGCTGTCTCACAAAACCACGACGGCAGGACTCTGTTTTGATTTTCAGATAACGGAGTCCGTCCCCGCGCTGCCCGATGATATTCCCGTCCGCATGCTTCTGTCCAACGCCTGATCGAAACGGCTTTCAGTCGGAAAAGGAGGAACAATCAGATGTCAGGTGCAATGAATACGGCTATTTTAGGAATCCTTGCTGGAAGTTGAGATAGAGGCCAAGGACCTCGTATATAAATTAAAGGGCGATTTCGAAAAAGAGACCAAGGAGAGACGCCAGGAGGTTGCGGTGCTTGAGCGGCGCCTTATCCAGAAAGAAGAGAACATAGACAGGAAGGTAGAGGTCCTGGATAAGAAGGAAAGGGACCTGCTGGACAAGGAAAAAGGCGTATCTGAAAAAGAAAAAACCATAGCAGGAAAAGAAAAGGACCTGCAGCGGCTGGTGGACGAGGAGAAGGAGAAACTCCAGAAGATATCCGGCCTGACAGCCGATGAGGCAAAGCGCCAGCTTTTTTCAAAATTAGAGGATGAGGTGAAGCGCGAAGCGGCAAACATGATAAAGAGGATAGAAGACGAGGCAAAGGAGAGCGCGGACAAAGAGGCGCGCAAGATAATAGGCCTTGCGATACAAAGGACCGCGGCGGACCACACCGTTGAAAGCACGGTAAGCGTTGTGAACCTGCCCACTGACGAGATGAAGGGCCGCATAATCGGAAGAGAAGGCCGCAACATCCGCGCGCTTGAGATAGCGACGGGCGTTGATATTATCATTGATGATACGCCCGAAGCGGTTACGCTTTCGAGCTTTGACCCGGTCAGAAGAGAGATAGCCAGGATATCCATTGAGCGGCTCATGGAAGACGGCCGCATACACCCGGGCCGGATAGAAGAGATCGTTGAAAAAGTAAAGAAAGAAATGGAAGTTACCATAAAAGAAGAAGGCGAAAAAGCGGTGCTGGACATGGGCCTGCACGGCATACATCCGGAGATCGTAAGGCTCCTGGGAAGATTAAAATACAGGACAAGCTACGGCCAAAACGTGCTGCAGCATTCAAAAGA
>JAPLLL010000112.1:11472-20437 GCA_026387595.1 Candidatus Omnitrophota bacterium | reverse complement strand
CAAGCTCAAATCCGGTTCTTGCTGAACCGGAGGCTGAGATGTCCACGTCGCTCACCACAGCCTCAAATGGTTCTCCGCCCCGCGCCGCAGACATGTATTTATCCAGCGCTTCATTCAGGTCCGTGGCCATCTCCACCACAGCGTCTGGCCTCCACCTTTTAATTGCGCGGGCCGTTATTTTCGCATCGTCTTCGCTATTATCCACCACCAGTATGCGGCATATGCCCTTGCTGAACACCGGTTTTAATTCCGAAATTTGAAAACGCTCCGCCCTTACATATTCGTCAAGTTTTTCAGCCGGGAACGCTGTCTGCGCCCCTTTAAGTTTTATCTCGCTTTCCTGCTTGCGGCATTCCGCAACCATTGTAGTTCTGCCCTGCGATGCCTGCCTTTGTTCCTGGCTGTCATGGCAGCGCAGGACATCGTCCTTCTTATCCGATGCCGCTTGATCTATAAGAACGTATGCGTTGGGCCTTTCTGCCGCTGCCACGCCCTGAAGCTGCTTAAACCGCACAATGCAGACCGGCCTGCCTGTTTCCTGCACGAATTTGTCCACTGCGGCTTTTACGAATTTGGCGCAGTAGGCATGGCAGGTGTGGTTGTCTTCGTCGGTATTCCACGCAACCGCTATAGGCGTGCCTGCAGGATAACGTTTAGAAATATCCTTTAGGTGATCTATGAATTCTCTTTCCCGCGGCCCGATCGTCTCGCTGAATTTATGCGCCTTGTTATCCGGCGGCTGGGGCCTTTCATCGCCTGTGCCGAACCTGAAAAATTTTACCCTGCCATCAGGAAGGCCCATAACCTGCGCGGCCTTTTTTGACTCGGCTTCCCTCATGGCTACTTTCCGCTTCTTGATCTCAGCGGGAGGCAGGGACTGATAACCCTCCACCTGGTTATCCCATACACCGGTCTCTCCGTCCGCTATTACACCCCAGTATATATTATTCCGTCCAGAGCCCAGCAAGTTTAATTGCAGCCCTGTGGTCGCTTCTTCTATATCGTCCGGATGCGAGCCTATAAATACGCCCGGCAGCTCGGATGTGCCTAACCTGTTCATGACACCGGCTGCAGCCGGGTCCGAAGTAGGTACACGGACCGAACCCTGATCTCTTTCAGCCGCTGCCCTTGCCCTTAGAGAATAAAAATCCTCAAGCGCAAAAGATACGCTTGAGGACAAAAATACCGCTATCGTTAAGACCGCGATCGTTTTTTTGAACATCTAAAGTTACACCGAACCCTCTATCGCGGCCAAGTTGTCGAGCGCTGCTGTCACCGGCCCTGGCGCTGCAGAAGCCTGCAATGCGGCATTAAATCGCGCGCTTAATTTCTTGATGGTCGGTATTATATAATGCACCCCGAATCCTTCTCCGCTGCCGGGCGAGAAGATCGCCATGCGGACATCACCAGGGGTGATGCCAAATTTTCTAAGTTGCGCGATCGCGGCATCTATTTCCATATCCGGGGCATTTCCTTTTGTCGCTGTGGCTATTATAATTATCCCGTTACCTATGGCGCGCGCGTCTTTCAGTTTGGCCCAGTCAACAAGGCCGATAGGCGGTTGCGCTGTTTGCTCTTTGAATACTATGACAGCATTGCCGGCAGGGCTTTTTTTGGCAAATATCCCGTGTTTTTTATCAAGCGCTACGGCAACCCCCATCTTTAGCGCTTCTCTTGCTTCTACATCAGCCGGTTCTTGTACTGCCGGTTTCCCGTCCGCCTTTTCTTTTGTCGCGGGCACCAGGATCCTTGTCAGCCGGGCCGACCAGGCCGGTTGGTCCTCGCGCAGCAGCCTCATATCGGGATCTGACAGGAAGTTCACAGATACTGACGTGCCGCCTAACAGATAAGACACCTTTCCCGCTCCAAGGTCCTGCGCTTCTCCCGGAGGCATTATACCGAAGTGGTATTGCAGTTTTTTTTCATATTCCTGCAGTGTGCGCATCTGCACCTCAGCGGCCCAGAGATTCTTGTCCTCCGGTTCGATTTTTCTGCGCCCAAAATAAGTCCCGTACCTTCTCAATCTTTCAGCTTCGGAGACGTTGGGATCCAGCGCGACCATTTTGGAGTCCGGTTCAACCAGTTCCGTTATGAAGCTTGTAAAAAATCTCATGCTTAATTCATATAAAATTACGCGTACGGCGTCATAGATATATTGTTTTACTTTTTCTCTTTCCGCGCTGCCATAATAATACTCGATCCGATCCAGGTAGCTGTCCGCCATAGCCGTAAGCAGTTCAATGTTTACGCTTACCTTATTTATGTCGCGTTCGCCGGCTTCATTACGCGGATCCTCTCCGGACAGGTTGATGATCAGGCGGCCTGCGTCCCCGAAGTCATCGACCGCTCTGCCCGACTGCAGGGTATCCAGGTCTATAAGGCACCTGACCTCCAAGGTCTCCGGGTCGAATACAAAGTTGTTCAGCTTGGTGTCATTGTGCTGGTCTGCCAGGCCTGCGCCGTCAACCGCATGCGCGAGCGCTTGCCGTTTTTCAAACTCACCGAACATGTAATTTACGCGGACCGCATAGGGCGACACAGTATCCCTTATGCCGGGGATCATGCGCGTCTTCGGAGCGTTATCTTTAAGCCAGCTCGGCGCTACAACTCCTGTTTCGCCGCTTTTCAGGACCTCAAGTTGCTTCACATAATTAGGGGTATTGTGATAACCCGGCAAAGGCTCGCCTTCCAGCTTTTTGTGTTCAAGCATCCATCTGAAGTCCGCCATCGCCCTGCCTGTCGATTCCGCCACTTTGCGCAGGGCTGCTGTTTTATAACGCTGCATCTCTTCCTTATCTATGGGCTCGCCCTTTGCGGCCTTGGCCTTCCTATATTGCGCCTCCGCGTGCTGGCTGACCTCTTCAAACGAATTAAATACTTTTCCTTCCACAAATTCCATGATGCGCCAGGCAAATCCGCTGTTCGGTTTCTGCGGGTCGGTATAATACAATATCTCTTTTGAACCCCTGACATTAAGGCAACGGATATTCTTCCAGTTTTTGGGGAATTCGCGGCCAGTGTCGTTTCTTGCCAGCGCCTGGGCATCCTGAAGGCTGCGTATGTTTTTATCTATAGCTTCAAATTCAAAAACATCATTGGGCTGCTGCACTATGAATTTCAGCGTTTTATCAGGCGCAACCTTTAATTTAAACTGATAATTCGCAAGGTTCACGCGGCCCGAGGTGATAAGCTCCACCTCGCAATTTTGCGGCGTTGCCTTAACCGGCACCTCAAACTGGTTAAAGGCGGCTATCACACCTTCAACGCGCTTGATCGCCTCTTCTATCTCCGCTATCTTCTTCGTGTCGCCTCTTTGTTTTAACGTAGCAATAACATTATTATAGACTTCGCCGCGCCGCACCAGTAGCATAAGAAGCTCGCCCTGAAGCATTATCGGATATGCCGCCTCTGAAAGCCCTTCCAGTACGCGCGAGGACTGAACGCTCTGCTCCACGGTAAGGCGGCCTGTCAGGCTCGCCTGCACTTCCTGCTGATCCTTCAGATCTTCCATACTAAGCCGCGCGGACCTGAAATCATTGGCCGCGCCCAGCGTGCCGCCTTTGTGCTCAAGGCACAACCCGCCCAGCACAGTGGCGAAAAGCGCTGTCTTTATCGGGTCCCAGCCGTATGCCTTTCCGTATACAAGGCCCGCCGAGTACGCGTCGCCTGTGCCTGTGCCACTTACGTTCTCAACGCCGTACAAAACGGGTATGTGGACATAGACTTCTTTGCCAAATACCGAGTCTTTAGCAGTCTTAATAATAGAACCTGCGCCGCCTATCTTAAGGAATACCGCTTTTGAGTCGTGATCCGTGAAGAATTTCAGGATATCTTCATATGTGCAGCTTTTCGCGGCGGCTGACGCTTTTTCCGGATCCTTTTCTTTCCAGTCGCCGTAGATACGGCCTGCCTCGTCCATATTAGTTGTAAGGATGTCTATTTCTTTTAATACGGCATAATTGTCTTTTTTGAGCTTTTTCCATATATGCGCCGGATCAACCACTGTATCCAGCGCGATGACAAATTTTCTGCTTATTGTTTTCTCGCGCGCCCTTAAAATGCGTATCGCCGCCGGCAAGTCTTTCATAAGGCCCGACAGCTCCACGCCCCCGAACTCAACCACATCCATGTTGTCAAATGTCCCCGCGTCCACCGCCTCCTTGAATTTTTTTAATGTCAGGCCTGCGCTTGCGCCCACGTTGTGCAGGAAAGATCGTTTGCCCTTGCCGAGTTCGAATATCAGCGTCATGGCTGTGGCCTTTGAGGATTCCGTTATTCCTGACACATCCACTTTCACGCCGGGGCCCGCAAGGTCGGCTTCCAATAATCCTGCGGTCACTGCATCCGGTTTTGCGTTAGAAATAAGTTTTGCCCTTGAAGTCCCGTCTCTTGTGACCTGTCCGAACACGCGCGCCGTGCTGGATGCCGGCCCGCCGATTATCACTTCTTTAAACAGCCTGTCGCGTTGCTCCTGTGTCAGTTTATCGCGCAAAAATCTTTCTATCAGTTTTCCTTTTTCATCCACGGTGCCCGGGATATTGCCCTCCACTACAAGGCTGTTTTCTACCAATTTATCCCGCAGCCAGTCCGGGAGCTCTTCCCACCTGCGGTTAAGTATCAGGTCGATAACGGTAATGCCCACCATCGCGACCCTGTGCTCTTCTTCGGCATTCGCCTTTAAATCAGCCGCGACTTCCGCGTTTATGGGCCTTGCGGGTTGCGCTGCCGCTGCAACAGCGGCTATGATCGCCGCGCCCTTTCCGGAGCCGTCCTTAGCCAATACAAATTTTATTTTGGAGGCCTTTTCGCCTAATATTTCGGTTAAGGCGGCTTCCATCGCGCCCTTAAAAGGCGGATGTTTTTCAAAAAGCGATCCGTCAATCGCTATTGTGTGCGGTTTTTCGAGTCCGGGATCCATTTTAGTCACAGTGGCTGCTATAAATGCTGCGCTCAGGCGCGCGGCCCTTATATAAACCATCTCCCACACTTTCTTTATCATTTGTCTGTCTGTAAGAGTGGAATCCCCGATCTTAAGTTCATCCTTTAACACCTTGTCGATACCATCCAGATTAGGGGAATCATCGACTTCGATTATTGAGCCATAATCGGTTTTAAATCCCCATGCCACGGAAAGTGTATCTGGCAAACGGCCGTCGAAAAGCATGCCGCGCGCTATCAGGTCCAGAAAGATATTCCTTGCTACCTCTCCGAGATACATCCCCGATATCATCTTCTCAAAAATATGCTCCCCGCGGTTTTTGGTAACAGCATCAACTCGTCCGTCATAATCCGTGGTGCGCTGCGGCCTGTACCCGCCTGATTCCATATTTACTATCATTTGGCCGGATGAAGTGGTCGGCCCCTGCCATTTGGGTATATCTTTTAACGGCAGCCTGCATGAAAAATTCGTCCCGGTACCCAGGATGCCTCCGACGTCGCAATAAGGGTCGGTATATGCCGCGGCCTCCAGGGTCCCGACAGTATCATTGCAAAGCGCCGCAACCTTTACGGTGCGCAATCCTTTGCGCGCAAGCGCCACATTCAAAAGTTTCACCACATCCCGGCCCAGCGCGCCGGGTATGTTAAAATCCTTTGACCAGGTTTTTAAGATGCCTTTATTTATGGCTGTCTGGGCCACTTCAAATGAAAAGGTAAAACCGACGGGAAGCGGCTTCGCCGGGTCCATGCCATGCTCTTTCATAAAATTGACTACACAATCCGCGATTAAATCAAACAGCTGTTCCGGCGTCCCTGTTTTGGATGCGGCCGGGATGGGATAAGATCTTACTACGGGTTCCCCAAGTGTCCTGTTGCCTTTTAATTCTATTGTCAAGACCCTGTTATTGGTACCGCCATAATCGATCCCGAAGTATATCCCTTTTTCATTTCCGGTCGGCGCATCAACGAAACTTGGTATCATGGCAAGGGAGCTTGCCTCGCCGCGAAGCCCTTTGTCCATTTCTAAGCGGGCATGCGCAATAATACCTCTCATCTCCATGTCATCAACTCTAAGTTCTTTTTCGATATGCTGTAAGATTTGATCATTCGGGATGGATGCCTGCGCAGCCGCTTTGTCCATCGCCAAAATTTCTCCGGCCTTAAAACCGCGCTGGCCAACGCCTGGGAAAGCAGCCATGCGGACACACGCTGCATTGACCCATATTTTCGCTACATCAGCAGTTACAACATCGACTTCGTTAGGATAAAGAAAATTTAATCCTTCTGTGCGTTCTGTGATCTTCTTAGCGGCTTTATCCGGATCAAGCTGGCCGCGCATGGCGCTTACAAAGGCACTGTTTATCTCAGGATCATTCCTTAACCGGTCACTCATACCTGCAGTCCGTTCGATCTCATCCAAAATCGTGCCTTCCACTTGACTAACTTGCATTTTCTTCGGTAGCGCTGCGGCATGCGTATCCATCGCCATTAGCCCGGAGCCTTTGGTTCTAGCTCTATCAATGAGAAATTGCAGGTCTCCCTTATTAAAAGGCGCAAATCCGAACCAGTCCACATTATTGTGTTCATCCAATATAGGGATACCGTTAACGGTCCGCCCCCGCATGATTATATTGATCACATCATTGTCTTGCGGCTCGGCTGCCTGGAGATTTCCCCTGATCGTATCTATCTTTGCGGCGAGATTTGTAAGAAGCTCCGCGGCTGTCCTTTTATACGGGTTATGCCATTTAGCCGGATCTTCGCCATATGCGTTCAGCGCGGCTATGATCTGATCGGCGTTTGCGAGCCTGCCTGCAGCCGCCTCTTGCGCCGCAAACTTGCCGTTCTGCATTTTCCATCTGCCTGAGGCAAGGTGGCGCTGGTAGATCTCAAGACCTTTGTGCAGCTGCTCAAGCGTGTACCTGGATTTGCCTTGTTCCGCTTTTTGAATTTCTGCGGCAACCAGCTTGATACCCAATCTGAGTACGCCTTCAACAAGGCCGTCCGCTTTGCCCTTCTGGCCGTCTGGCAGGTACTTGACTACATCCTGCATCATTCTCTCTACGAGCTGTGGCTCTTCATCAAAAACCGCGCCGATCTGTTGTGCTTTAGGGCTTAATGTTGAAGCTATTGTACCGGGCAATACAACCCCCCATACCTGTCCGGATACATGGCAGAACGGAAGAAGCACTGTGATGTCTTCTTTCTCCATAGCCGCAGCGGGAAGATTTGCCATACCGGGATCATGACGGCCGTATTTACAAAGGACATTGGTGCCCGGGTCTATTTCTGAAAGGAACAGCCACGTAAGACCTTTGCGGCCACCAAATCTTCCGGAATAATTTGCGAATTTTGTGCCTTTTTGCACACTGATAGGATTAGGGATACCTTTTAAGACTGTATAGACACCTTTGTCGTCCACTATCGGGAATTCATCCGGCGCTATAGCAGCGGCATATACATCCGGGCTGACTGCTGCGGCAGTACCCAGAATGGTCCTGGTTGATTCCGCGGAAAGAAGGCAGACCGGCCCTGTCTTTGTCATGCGCAGGTGCGCGCCTGGTATCAGATTGTTGTACGGTCCGACTATGCTGTGCTTGATAAGGCTGCCGTCCGCGTTTGTATACTGGCCTATATCGGAATTTATAACGGTGGTGCCTGTCAACTTTGCCCCCTCGCGAATGATCGTCTCTTTCTGATTTACGCCGAACCTATCAAGGGAATCTGCAGGTTTTACCGCTGTGGGTTCTTCCACAAAATTAAATTTCTCGGTTTCTGCCGCAGTGGTTATGGCCACGGAGTTCTTTAATTCTACCTTATTCTCTAATTTTGCATTCACAAGGGTGCTGTTCTCAATTTTACAGAATTGCCCTATGGAGGTATTTCCCAAAAGCACGCTGTTTGGCCCTATGACAGTATCTGGCCATATCTCTACAGATTCATCTATCACAATGCTGGCAGGATCCGCAAACGTGACGTTGTGCCATTTTTGGTCCACGTATGCCTGGCCCTTCTCGTAAATTATCTGAGCCAGCGTTGTGGGCTGCCTGGGTGCGGGTATTTCTTTGGCGGCTTGAGGTTTCTTTGCCGCGACTGCCTCTTCGGCGGGGGCTTTCCATTTAGGTTTTTTCAACGCTGTCGCGTAGCTCGCCAGCCCGGCTTCCAGTTCTTCTTGCGTATAAACAGAAGCTTCGCCTCTGCCTAATTTTTCCATTTCCTCCAGAACCCTTCTTTGTCCGAAAAGCAGCATGCTGCGTATCACTTTATAAACGTCGTTTTTCCGGCCTTCAGGTAAAAGTTTCCGTGTGTTCTGTATGAAGGTTTCCAAAATGGCGGGCTCGGTATCAAGCACCCATCCTATTTTGCGGACCACTTTTATAGTTCCGTCAGACTGCGGTACGCCTTCGGCAAAACTGAACGGCAGCACTTCAGGGCAGTCCTGTTCGCTTATGATCCCCTTTACAAATCCGGCAAAATAAACCGCCACTTTCCCGAATATCCTGCTGTTTATGCCCGTGAAAACCGTAAACAGGCTCGTGCCCCCGTCTGCATATGTCCCGGCGCCGATATTGGAGCAGTTGGGGAAATCCTCGATCACCTCTTTAACCGTCTTCATGTCTTCGTCCAGGATCGGCTGGACCGTTGGAAAAGCAGCGCCCTTTAAACTTGACCCGGCATGTTCGCTGACAGCGCCCATACCGAGATTTACCCCCTTGCAGGTGCTGCCTGTCACTGCCTTGTCCCCGAGGGTAGTATTATCCAGGTCAGCCCCGAACCACAGCGCGCAATCGTTGCCAACCTTCGTATCATTATATAATTTGGCGCCTGTGCCGGTTGTGCCGTCGCCCACCTGGGAGTCCCTAACATCCATCATGACAAAATTCACACCGCTGCCTATCGCGCTTTTTCCGATGCTGCTCTTTTCCATGCGAGTGCCTGCGCCGACAGTTGAATCGGTTATATGTGTTCCGGGTAACAGTTCACAATTGGGGCCTATCTTTGTTGCTCCGCCCTTTACTGATGTGTC
>JAPLLL010000112.1:4639-11406 GCA_026387595.1 Candidatus Omnitrophota bacterium | reverse complement strand
CCCTTTATGGTCACGGGCCCGAGAAACACTACCCCGGGGAATCTTTGCGCCAGGGCAGCGTCAAATACATATTGCCCGGCCCTGTCCGCAAAAGACATCGCCCTCAGGTTATAAGTGTCCTGAAACGCGAACGCCGTGTTTGAAAATAAAAACGCCGCTATCGTGACAAGCGAAACACATTTTTTCATCTTATTTTTCTCCTTGTGATCAAAACTAAGGGTTGGGTTCTTAATCACTATTATCGGTTAATAGTATACCATATAATCGTCGTATGTCAAGTAAAACAAACTACCTTTTTTAATTGCTAACGCAAACTAGCTCCTCCACTGATTGCGGTCGCAGCACCGAGGACATAATGCTGTCTTCGGCGTCAGGTTGCCCATCAAGTTGTTCCATCGCGTGGGTGATAACGGCGTCTGTTATGGCTAATATACTTAGAATCGGCGTATCGTAAGGCATCTCGCACGTGATACCTAATACAAAGTTCGGTTTGTCCCCAAATTCCCTGAGAATACTGCGCGTCTCCTCTGCGAGTTGAGCCGGAGTCTTTTGCGCAAGCTGAGATGCCATGATATTGCCGATAAGATAGGCGCCGTTTTTGGTCAAGACATCGTACGCGCGCCTCATGTCCACGACCTCATCGATGCTGAACGCGTCGACATTCAATCCTGTCATCTGCTCAAGGAACGGCGTTGAATCGCCGCAGCCGTGAAATATTACCGCAACGCTTTTCTCGTGCAACGCAGCTGAGATTTTATTGACCGGTATCACGATATTGTCGCGGTAATACGCCGGCGTCTGTAGCGCTGTTGACGGGTCCAGTATAATGACCGCGTCCGCCCCTGCTTCCGCGAGCGCACAGGCCTGCCGTATTGAAACCTCCGTGCAATATTCCATGAATTTACCAAAAGTCTCCGGGTCATCCTGCATTGTCAATGTCGCTTCCTCTTCTCCGAGCAGCCTGGCCGCTAAAGTGAACGGACCTATCGCATAGCCGATTTTTCCGACTTTCGTGTTCCGGTATTTACGCCACAGCTTTGCCATGGTTTCAATAAATACATGGCTCCTGCCGTGCTGCTCGATATCCAGATCATATCGGTTGATATCGGGATACCGCAGTTTCGCTATATTTTCTTTAGTAAACTCAAACCCTGGGCCGAACAAGACACCTTTCTGGTCAACGTGCTTTTCCTGAAATACTGATTCTATCGGAAGCGCGCCGACAACCCGATTGGCCCTTGATACCGCTTCCGGCGTGCACGACAATTCCATCATTGTAAAGACCACGTCCAGCCGCAGCGTGTCTTGCATGAACGTGACCACCTCAAACTGTTTCTGCGGGTTTGTAGCAACGTCCTTTACGGTGTAGTTTTTACCGGTGTATTGATTGAAATGCTTCAGGCCTCCGAAACTTATGATCGGGACCCACATGTGCCGTTTGCGCATCTCGGCAAATATATCGACCGGCTTTACGACAGCTCCCGCCGCGCCGTTTCGCTCAGCGGTCGGCCTGGGCCGTAAAACGCAAGCATTATTGTTATGGCTTTTTTTATATTTGGGTTCATTTGTCGCAACAGGTGTTTATAGAATACATACCACTGTTAATCATACCATATAAAATTGTTATTTCAATAAGAAATATCTAACTTTTTTAACTCCTAATACTGGTGTCAGACACCTTTTAAACTGAGGTGTCAGGCACCTATTTGAAAAAAGTAAAAAATAATTTGACAAATCATCAAATTGATGGTATCATTAAGGCATGGATGAAACGGAATTAATACGGCGCTGCATTAACAGGGATCCCCTTGCCTGGGCCGAATTTGTCCGGCGCTACTCCTCTCTTATACGCTGGGCCATACAGGACCGGTTAAAAAAATGGAGTTATTTCTCCCGCCCGCAGGACCTGGAAGAAATACATCAAGATATCCTCGTCTACCTGTGGGAAAAAGGCAAGCTGGAACAACTTAGGGATGCTAAAAAGGTTGCCGCATGGCTTGTTGTCACGGCCGGAAACGAGGCAGCAGGTTATTTCAGGCGTAAAAAGTCCGAATTCCCGCCTAACGCGGTATCTATATTCGAAAAAATACCACAAAAGGATAATTTTACCACCCTGGCGGATATCCTGGCGTCTCCTGCATATGATCCCGCGCCGAATGAGGAATTGCAGGATATAGAAAAGCTTTTAACCGAAGAGCTTGAGAGGCTGCCTTTAAAAGAGAAGATCATAATAAAACTAAACATATTATACGGGAAAAAATACCGCGAGATCGCCGAGATCATGCATATGCCGCTTGGTTCCGTTGCCACGGCGATAAAAAACATAAAACACCGCTTAAAACAGAGAATATCCGAAAAAATGAAAAAATCCGAAATAAAACAGCCGGTATCTGCATCATATATAGTGGAGACGGAAAATGGATAAAATAGATAAACTTATACGGGCCGGCCTGCTTAAAGAAGCTGAGCGCGTTCCCCTGGAAACCGGAACGGAGTGCCTTTCCGCACTGGAATTGTCCAGATATCTGGGGGGCGTAACGGATAATATAGAAAGGTTGTATATGGAAAGGCATCTCGCAGAATGCCCTGTCTGCCTTGATAAGCTTGTCAGTGCGTATGACGGCGAAAACTTTTTTAAAAGGCGCAGCATAAGACAGGCGGTTAAAAAATGGCTGCCTAAAAACATGCGCAAAAACAAGTGGCTCATCGCCTCGATCACCGCCTTCGTCCTCTCATTTGCCTTTCCTCCGGTATTCCTTCAGTTCCTTATGGCTGCCGGCATCCTGGGTGGTAAATGGATTTTTGATTCCGAAAACGCCAAGACCCTGGTCATGGTCTACAACGCCTGGAAAAAAGGCGGCGACAAAGAAGCCGGCGAAATGCTGCGTTCCCTCCGCGATCGGTTCCCTACCAAAAAATTTTAAAATTCTTAAAATAAAATCAACTCCTCCTGCATCATATATAGTAGGAGGTCTGCTACGCCCCTTTAATATGAAAACTCCAGTGGGGCTACGCAGAACCGTTCCTGCGTAGCCGCACCAGAATTTTACATATTGAGCGGCGAAGCAGAAAGGAGGTGAGTCTATATGGAAACTTCGGTCAAGATCGAAGTGGACCGGATATACCGGTTCGATAACGGCGGCCAGCTGAAAGGCTTTGCCGATATCATTATCGGCGGCCTTTTCGCGGTAAAAGGCTTCCGGATCGTGGACGGAAAGAAGGGCTTGTTCATCAGCATGCCATCCGAAATGGGAAAGGACGGCACCTGGTACAATACCTTTAAGCCGATCACAAAAGAGGCGCAGGCGGAACTGAATAAGACCGTCATTGATGCCTATAATGCGGGTTAAGTCCGGGTGGAAGCGGGCCGCCGGCCGGCGGCCCGCTTCGCTTTGGGGGGAGACTTATGCGGGATAATATAACTCTGGGCAGGCTTGGAGAAAATATCGCGATAAGCTTTTTAAAAAAGAACGGCTATTCGATCCTTCATCGGAATTGGCGCTGCTTGTTTGGCGAGATCGATATCGTCGCCCAGCACGAGGATTTTATAGTCATCGTGGAAATAAAAACAAGGCGGTCATCCGCATACGGCCCAGGATACCTTGCGATAACCCGGTTGAAACAATTAAAATTGATAAGGCTTACACAGGCGTTCCTTAAGCGGTACGGCCTGACAGACCATATGTGCAGAATAGACATAGTTTCCATAGCGATGGATGGGAACAGCCGGCCTGTGGATATTGAGTTGATAAAAGACGCGTTCTGGGAGCAATAAGTGGAACTTAGAAAAATCGGAGGTACGATATGTTGGCAAAGGTAAATTCGGCAACCGTGCTGGGCGTTGAAGCCTACAGGATAACGGTAGAGGTGGATATTTCAAACGGCATACCTTCATTTTCCATAGGCGGCCTGCCGGACACGGCAATCAAAGAATCGCGCGACAGGATACGCGCCGCGATAAAAAACTCGGGTTTTGATTTTCCCACAAAACGGATAACGGTCAATCTTGCCCCAGCCCATATCAAAAAGGAAGGGGCGGGGTTTGACCTGCCTATAGCGGTGGCGATATTGGTTGCGATCGGTGCGCTCCAGACCGATAAATTCAGGGAATATGTAATGTGCGGCGAACTCTCGCTAAACGGCGAGATAAAACCGATAAAGGGCGCGCTGCCGATAGCGCTCGGCCTGTCCAGGGGCGCGCCGAATAAAATACTGATCCCGGCTGAAAACATACGGGAGGCCGGCATTGTGAATGGAACAAACGCTTACCCTGTTTCAGATCTCAAGCAGACAGCCGATTTTTTAAGCGGGCACATCGATATCGCGCCGCAGAAACTCAGCATAGCCAAATTTTTCAAAAAAAGTATAAAGGCACGCCTTGATTTTTCGGATGTCAAGGGCCAGGAACATGTGAAACGGGGCCTTGAGGTCGCTGCTGCCGGCGGCCATAACGTGCTTTTGATAGGGCCTCCCGGCTCCGGCAAGAGCATGCTTGCGAAAAGATTCGCGGCGATATTGCCCGATATCAGCGTTGAGGAATCGCTGCAGACTTCCGCAATACACAGTGTTGCGGGCCTGCTCTCCGCGAAAAAAAGCCTTGTTGCGGCAAGGCCCTTTCGTTCCCCTCATCATACAATATCGGATGCAGCGCTTATAGGCGGCGGCACGTATCCTGTGCCCGGGGAGATAAGCCTTGCTCATAACGGCGTATTATTCCTGGACGAGTTCTCGGAGTTCAGGAGAAATGTCCTTGAGGTGCTCAGACAGCCGCTCGAAGAACAGGAAATTATCGTATCAAGAGTAGCCGGCACCATAACATATCCGGCCAGGTTCATGTTAATAGCCGCAATGAACCCCTGCCCGTGCGGATTCTTTACCGACCCGAAAAAAGAATGCCGCTGTACGCCCAACCAGATACAAAAATACATCTCCAAGATATCCGGGCCGCTTTTGGACAGGATCGATATACACCTTGAGGTGCCCAGGCTGAATTATGAACAGCTTACCAAAAAAGCCGCAGCGGAAACCTCTGCCCGGATAAAGATACGCGTAGACCAGGCGCGCAAGCTGCAAAAGGAAAGATATAAAAAATACGCTTTTTCATCTAACGCGCTGCTTGGGCCCAAGGAAACCGAAGAATATTGCCGGGTAAACGCGGAAGGCCAGGAACTTCTGAAAATGGCTATCTTGGAATTAGGTTTGAGCGCAAGGGCCTATGATAAAGTCTTGAAAGTTGCGAGGACAATCGCGGACCTTGACGAAAAGGAAGATATCGAGGCGCATCACATATCCGAGGCAATCGGGTACCGCGGGCTTGACCGCCAGCTATGGTTTTAACGCTTTGGCCTTGGCATGCATGGCCCCGGCTTCTTTGGGCAGGCCTAATGCCTCGTAGCAATATCCGAGGTTCGTATACAGATCCGGATCGTTAGGGGTCAACGCGATCAATTCTTTGTATCCGCCTACCGCTTTTTCCCACATGCCCAGCTCGGAATAGATCCACGCACGGTTAAAAAGCGCCTTCGCGTGCCGCGGGTCTTTTTCAAGGACATTTTCAAGCCTGTAAAGGGCTTCCAAGTAGAGCCCGTGGTTTATATATATTTTGGAAAGACGGTAATTTATGTTTATATCTCCCGGCTTTTTCGAATCCGCATTGCACAGCCTGCGGAACTCTTTATCTTCCGCATTAAGATATATGGTCATCCTTGCCCGGGATGGTTCATAAAACGGCGCGATATCCAGAGATTTTTTCCAATCTTTCACGGCCTCTTTTTTATTGCCTTGGACTATCTCAACCCATCCCAGCCAGGAATAGGCATGAGCGTCCATAGGGTTAAGCTCAAGGGCGGTTTTAAACTCTTTTTTGGCTGAAACGAGATCTTTTACTTGTATATACGAAAATGCCATGTTGACATGGCCTCTGGCAGAATGCGGCGTATATGCGATCAGATTCCTGTAAAATTCAAACGACCTGCCCCATTCTATGTTCCTAAGCACCGTGCGCGACGAGAAAAAACCTAAAAATACCACCAGTATCACGGCTACCAGGTTTGATATCGTATTTTTCAAACGCATGATCCTGATAACGGCATATGAGACGACCGCATACGCGCCGATCGAGGGGAGGTAGAGCCAATGTTCCGCCATAGGCGCGTTTATGGTCAGTATATTCAGCATGGGCAGAAGCGTTATAAAAAAGAACCCTACGAAAAAAAATAAAGGTTTGGAACGGCGGTATAGTATTTTAACGGGCCATAGCAGACATATGAGGATAAGGATATAAAAAACGGCGTATTGCTCAAAGATGGAGTTTATGGAAGGCACGAGCCGCTCCATGTGCAGATGAACCGGGAAAAGCAACAATGACAGATAAGTTACGAGGATCTTCGGCATAGTTAAGAGATAGGTCCCGAACGGAATGTGGGGCGCAAGCCTTTGAGGTAACCCTAATATGAAAAACCTCAAAACAAGATAAGCAAAGGTTAGAAGAAAATAAGGGGCGTAGCGCAAGACGGCCGGCGCTTTAAGCTTCCTCTCTCCCACAACATAGTAATCATAAAGGATGAGCAGCAGCGGAAAGATCAGGTTCGCTTCTTTAGTTAAAAGCGAGAGCGCAAAAAAGAAGACCGCCGCAAGATGCCGCGGCTTTTTGTTAATATAAAATAAAAACGCGGACAAGAAGAAAACAACGCTTAACGGATCGGCCCTGCCCGCAATGTAAGTCACTGCCTCCGTATTTACCGGGTGCACGGCGAATATCAGCGCGG
>JAPLLL010000112.1:0-4585 GCA_026387595.1 Candidatus Omnitrophota bacterium | reverse complement strand
GCTGTTTTTTAAAACTTTTTTCACGAGCAGGTACGTTAATATTATATTTATGAGATGCAACAGAAGGTTTGTCAGATGATATCCGAATGGGTTCAGTTTCCATGCGGCATAATCGATCATGAACGAGAGCGATTGGATCGGCCGGTAAAAGTTGCTGGCTCCGATATTGTGGCAGAGGTGGGTTGTAAATATCTCGGGTATACAGGCAAATGTCCTGATATTATTTTCGGATATGATAAGATGATTATCGTCCCATATGAACGGGTTATTGAGCGAGCTTAAATAAAGGCATGACGCCGTAAAGAGTATCAATAAAAGAAGAAGGGTTTCTGTGCGGGGTTTATCCATCAGAAAAGAAACACTGCCGCAGCCACAACAGTGGAATAACCGCTTGTGCCTACGATCGTGGACTGTGTGACGTTTGTAGTACGGACTATCTTGCCGCTTATCTTGTAGAACTCCTCTTTCTGGTCAAAACTTTTATCTTCGTCGAATTCTATGCCGAGCGTAGAGGCGAGCATCGCGGCTGCGAGGTCTTCGGAATAATCACCGGCTATTTCTTCGGTCTCGCCGAACGCGTGATGTTCGCTAAGATAACCGTATGCGTTCGGGTCCGTCGGTATCGCGCAGCCGACCGATGCGGCAATAAGCCGGTGCGGCTCATTACTCGAGCAGCGCGCGAGGACACAGAATGTAAGCATGCCCGGCACGAGTTCTTTCAGTCCTTCGTTCTTTGAAATGGACTTACAACTCGGCGGGAGGATGCTTGAGACCTGTACGAGGTTGTATTTTTCTATACCGGCGTCGCGTAAGGCGATCTCAAAACTCCTAAGTTCCTCTTTGTGAGTTCCCACTCCCTTTGTGAAGAACATTTTCTTTGGAAGCAGAATCTTTTTCCTTGGAGTCAGTAACATCCTTTTCCTCCTTCTTGAGCTGGGACAATCTTTTAGGCGAATAGAGGTAGCCTAAAAGGCGATATATCAGTTTTGCGGCAAGAAAATCGGACGCGGGCTGATCTGCAAGCGGCCTGAGCTCCACCACATCCATCCCCACCACGTTTTTTTCCATTATGATCGAATACAAAAACTCCAGAAGCTCGTACCAGCCTATCCCGCCGGGCTCGGGCGTGCCGACTGCCGGCACAAGCGCCGGGTCAAATACATCCAGATCTATAGAGATGTACACATTTTTTGACAAAAGCTGAGCAACCTTATCCTTCCACATCGCGTCATCCAGGATGTCGTAAACGCTGAAGATGTCCACCTTTGAGCCGGAGGGAATATTATTAAGAAAATCCTTTTCTTCCTTACTCAGGCTGCGCACGCCTACCTCTACAACCGGTGTTGTTTCGCAGATGCGCCGCGCAACACAGCCATGATTGTAGCGGCTGCCTTCAAGCTCATCCCTCAGGTCGTAGTGCGCATCCAGGTATAAAACGCTTAAATCCGGATAGATTTCCCTGAAAGCGGCCACCGGCCCTATGCTTACCGAATGTTCCCCTCCCAGCACAACCGGGAATTTTCCGGCTTTTATAACGTCGGAAACGGCCTCTTTTACCTTTTTTACCATTTCTTCAGGAGGCAGACCATCCAGTTTAAGCTGTTCCGTTGTATTAATGCCGATCCTGAAAGTCTCCTGGTTCAGCTCGTCGTCAAATTTTTCCATGTACGCAGAGGCGTCTATTATGGCGGCCGGCCCTGAGACAGTACCCTTTTTATATGTGGTTGTCTTTTCGTACGGGACAGGCACGACCACTACCTTTGCGCGTCTAAATCCCGAATATTCGTCGCTTAAACCCGCGAAATTAAAAGGCTTTTCCACTGTTTAACCTTTCGGCGACCTCGGCGCTGCGCTCCATCACGCAATCTGCGGCCTTTTCATCTAAAAGCCCCATACCGCAGCTCGGCGTCACAAGCATCGCGTTTAAGACCTTTTTTATTCCTATGCCTTTATTTTCGAATGCCGCAAGCGCGCCTTTGATCCTGCTGATCAGCTTGTCTGCGGTTTCATCGAATATATCTTTTGTGTTCGGTATTATACCCCACGCAAGTATGCCGCCCCTGTCGATGAATCCGGAAAGTTCCTTCGGGTACAAAAGTACGGCTTCATAAAAACTGTACGCGTCAAAATTCACAATATCTATCGATGTGCCCAGGATAAACCCCCAGTCCGTGTTGCCGCAGCAGTGTATGCCGCAGAGCGCGCCTTCTTTATGCAGGGCTTGCGCGATCTCTTCGAGCGCGGAAAATACGTCCTCTTTTTTCAGGCTTATATAGCTTGAACCCATCGAGGCCAGGTATGGTTCGTCAATGAATATCACCGGCTCCGGGCCCGTCTCTTTGATCTTGCGCGCCTGCCAGGCGGCCCTCATTGAGAGCATTTTTACGAGCGCCTCTCTCAGCTCGCGGTTGTAAAATATGGGCTGTTTTTTTTCGTCTGTTACCGTAAGACCGAAACTGACAGGGCCTGTTATCTGCCCTTTCAGGAATTGCGGTTTGACTGCGGCCCCTTTTACGGCGCCGAGCATGGCATAAAGGCCTTCGGCATATTGCCTGGATATAGAAAAAAAATCCGGGTCATTGCCCAGAAATTTTTCATAAAGCAGCTCGGCGGCGGCGGAGAAGTCTTTTGAGGTATCGACATATATCTTTTTCTGCTTTTCGTCCACAACAACGCCGGGCAGTTTTTCGGAAAACTGAACGTACATGTTTTCAAGGAACGACCACTTTACGAGCTGCGGCCAAAACGGCATTTCTTTGAAATTTCTTAAGATTTTATCGCAAGCGGCAGCCACGTCCTTATAAGGCACGCTTCCGACCGCCGTGGCAAAAATCTTTCCGTTTAAGGCCTGTTTGGTCAAGCCACCACCATTGACTCTAAACGGCGTATCCTTTCCTTTATCGGCGGATGCGTCGAGAACAGAGTCGCAAAAAAATCCCCGCTTAGCGGGTTCACTATGAACATATGGGCAGTCTGCGGAGACACCTTCATCTTCTTGAATTTAGACGCCTCGTCCAGTTTGCGTAAAGCGTTCGCAAGGCCCATCGGCGAATGCGTGAACTGCGCGCCCCTTTTGTCCGCCTCGTATTCGCGCGAACGCGAGATCGCAAGCTGTATCAGCGTTGCGGCAAGCGGCGCGATTATCATCGCCACAAGGAGCCCGGCTGCGTTCGATGAACCGCCCCTGTCGTCCCTTGAGCGGCCGCCGCCGAAGATCATAGCCCATCTTGCCATGTTGGCAAGCATCATTATGGCGCCGGCTACCGTTGCGGTAACGGTCATTATCAGTATGTCCCTGTTCTTTATATGGCCAAGCTCGTGGGCGATGACGCCTTTAAGCTCGTCTTCGCTTAATGTCTCCATTATACCGGTTGTGGCGCAGACAGCCGCGTGTGAAGGCCCTCTGCCGGTGGCAAAGGCATTCGGCGCGTCCTGCTGTATCACATATACCTTCGGCATCGGCAGCCCTATCTCCTGCGTGAGCGACCTGACAATGCGATGAAGGTCCGGATAAGCGCCTTCCTTTACCTCTTTTGCCCCGTACATCGAAAGCACTATCTTGTCGCTGAACCAGTAGCTCACGAAATTCATTATAAGCGCCATGCCGAACGCTATCTGCATGCCCTCCCTGCCGCCCAGCAACCCGCCCACCCATACGAATAACAACGTGAGCGCAATGAGCAATATCCCTGTTTTAAGATAATTCATATTGTCCTCCTCAATTTCTATCGTTTACATCCCAGAAATTGATCCCGCCTCGTGCCGAGGTGCTCGCTATTGGCGCTCGGCGCCGAGGCGAGCCATTCTCGTTTCAACTATATGGCGAGGGGTTTCTTATCCGATAACGCGTTTGATGTTTTTGCCGGCCATCTGGTACAGGTCGCTTGCTTCTTTCTGGGTGCGCGCCTCGGTTATGACCCTGATTATAGGTTCGGTGTTCGAGCTCCTGATGTGGATCCACTTATCGGGCCAGCTTATCTTTACGCCGTCGGTCGTATCTATGTAGCCGGTCCTGTAGGTCTCGCGGGCGGCGTTCAAAGCATCTGCCGTCCTGGCGAACGGACATTCGAACTTCCCTTTTATCATTTCATAATGAGGCAGCTCCGCGGCAAGGCTTGAGACCTTCTTGCCGGATTTCGCCAGGTATTCAAGTATGAGCCCCATGCCTACGATAGAGTCCCTGCCGTAATTTATGGACGGGAATATCACTCCGCCGTTGCCCTCGCCGCCGATCACGGCGTTTTTCTTTTTCATCATCGCTACAACGTTTGATTCGCCGACTTTGGCCCTTAAAAGTTTTATGCCGGAGCGCTTGGCGATATCGTCCAGCACGCGCGAAGCCGAAAGATTTGCTACAACCGGGCCTTTTTTTCTGTAGGAAAGTATGAACTTCATCGCGAATGCAAGCGTAAGCTCCTCCCCTATCGGCTCGCCTTTCTCGGATACGACCGCCAGTCTGTCCGCGTCCGGGTCCTGCGCAAACCCTATATCCAGCCGTCTTGATTTAACGAGCCTGCCCAGTCCTTTTATGTTCTTCGGGAGCGGCTCCGGTTCATGGGCAAATTTTCCGTCCGGTGTATCGTTT
>JAPLLL010000066.1 GCA_026387595.1 Candidatus Omnitrophota bacterium | reverse complement strand
GACTATCCTGATCCCCCTCTCTGCAAATTGACATATTTGCCAACCCTGCTGGCTATAGCACCACCCATCGTTAGAAAAAAAGAATCCGGGAGTATTATTATTCGCAGCAATGAACGAGGCAAGATAAAATAAAAAAGACAGCAGCGCTCTGGTACCGAGAGCGATTATATAAAAATTAATTAAAAAACTGAAATTCTCGGGAGCAAACAAGGATATAAGAAGCACGCCGATCGCCAACCCGATCAAGAGTATTAAAAAAGGGCCTACAATCTCCATTGGGACAACATTTAAAATAATCGCCGCCAAAAAAGCGAACAGAACAACGTTTTTGTTGTTTACCGTTAGAATATCAGTTCCAGAGCTCATAATATTTTTTGACATACGCGCCTATATCAGAATATCGCTCCATAATTATTGACTCGGACCTTTTTCCGAATTGTTTCGCCGACTCTTTATTCACTAAATAAAATACCGCGGCGTCACGCAGGGCCGCCTTATCCCCCACCCGAACAACGATGCCGTTGAAATCTGTTTTTACCAGATCGCCGTTGGAGCCTACATCGCTCACAATGCATGGCAACCCCATCAGCATCGCTTCCATGAGCGATATCGAAAGCCCTTCGGAATCGGACGGGAGGATAAACACATCTGCCGCATTAAGATAATCGGGCACATCACTAACGCTATCCAAGAAAATAATATCATCGGACAGGCCCAATTCTGCGCATCGCGCCTGTAGGGCTTTTTTAATGGGCCCGCCCCCTGCGAAAAGAGATCTAAATTTAAATCCCGCGTCTTTGACCAACTTGAACGCCTCAAGCAAATGCCTGTGGCCTTTCCCTTCCTTTAAAGAAGCGACGGTGATAAAAACGACCTCATCGGATATGCCGTGCCTTTTTCTTACCTCTTCCCTGCCAGTCTTTATTTTATAGATACCCGCATCTACACAATTTTCTATCGCCAGCACCTTTCTAGAGGGGAGATGCTCCTTTTTGATGATCTCCCGCCGCAATCTTTCCGAACAGCACACGATAGAGTCATTTAAAATAGAAAGCGCAAAATCTGACAGCACATAAGGGATAAACTTTACGCCGTTATATTGCCTGTGTTCTCCGTGCTCTTCCGTTACAATGCGAGGCACCCCGCAAAAAAAACCAGCAAGCCTGCTGTGGAAATTGGCGTTAAAAAGGCTGCTATGTAGGATATCCGGCCTTTCTTTTTTAATGTAGCAGGCTAGTCTAAGCGTTATGCCCGGATTAAGCGAATTCGAGTCCTCGCTCAACTCGTCGACCTTGTAGCCGAGGCCTTCTATTTCCCTGCCCAACCGGCCCCTGTGTCCTATACAGCAGATCTTAATGCAATATTTGTTCCTGTCGATATTCCGCAATAGAACAAGCCGCATCATTTCGGCACCTCCGACATCCAGGTTGTTATGTACGAATAAAATATTCTTCATACCGCTTTAGCGACAAAAAGCACCATATGCCCGCTTAAATAGTTAAGAAGCGTTATCGGAACCCTGAAGAATGCGTTATTCCGGTCCTCGGTGACCAGAAAACCGTAAGCCATGTCCCTTACGGTAGAGCCCCACTTGACCGCATCCTGGATGCCGCCGTTTTTATCCGTTTGTACACAGTCCGCATGTTCGGGTCCATTCCGGCGTTTATTTATAGCCCCGTGCAGCAGCAAACCTATCTCGCCCCATAAAAAATCCGTAGGATACGCGGCTTCTATCGAAAATCCGTTCTTTTCGAAATAGGGTTTTAGTGATCTAACGTCGAATATATATTCGCAAAATTCATACCCGCCGCATGGCGCAGCGCTGTTCTTGCAACTGCCGCTTCTTTCCAGCAGAACGTGTTTTTTCAACCTTCGCGGAGAGAACGTGCAGCGCAGCCTTCTTATGAGGTTGATATACGGGACCGTCGCAAGCAGCAGCCCGCCTTTTTTAAGAACGCGCCTGGCCTCTCTGAGCGGCGCATCGGGGCCGTCCTGAAAATGCTCTATTACGCCACCGGAATAGTAACAATCAAAGTATCCATCAGCAAACGGCAGCGCCGTAACGTTGCCCTCGTAAACCGGGAAACCGGCGCCGAGTGATTCTTTTATCCGTTTTATTGTCGCGCCTGAAAAGTCAACCCCTATCATATCGTAGCCCAAACTCCTATAAGCGATAACGTATTTCCCGGTCCCGCAACCGCCCTCAAGTATGCGTTTCGGCGCTTTCGGGAAATACTTTTTGAAAAAATATGAGAGGTTGTCCTTATCGGAATTCTTAGCACTTTTTATCAGGCTGTCCACCGCATTCCAGTTCTTCGTCCATGAATCTACGTCCTGGCCGAAAAAACCGCTGTCCTTTTGTATGAATTCCTTGATTATCATACTTTTTTGTTCCCGAATAAAAGATCATCATATTCACGGCTTATCAGGCCTATATCGAACCGTTTAACAGTTTCAAGCCCTTTCCGTGCGATGCGTTGCATCTTTTCCCTGTCGGTCAAAAGATCGTAAACCGCTTCGGATATCGCAGGTGCGGAAGACGGCGCGATCAGGATCCCGTTAACGCGGTTTGTGATGATCTCCCTTACCCCGCCGGCCAAGTCGGATGCTATTACAGGTACGCCGCACGCCATGGCTTCCAATATGCTGTTAGGCAATCCTTCGAATATCGACGGCAGGACAAAGATGTCCATCGTCGCCATGTACTTAATGGGGTCCTCGGCCCATCCCGTGAACGCGATCTTGCTTTCTGCGCCAAGTGAGCGCGCCATTTCCTCGAGGTGCGCCTTTTCCGGTCCGTCCCCGATCACGATCAGCCTCGCGTCAATCTTATCCAGCAGCAGTTTAAAGGCCTCGATAAGAAAATGGATGCCTTTTTCCTGCGACAGCCTGGATACAGCGCCTATCCGCGGAAGCCCGTCCTGACCGCGCGGCCCTTGTGCGGCGCGGACGCAAAATCCGGCTATTTTATCCGCATTCACCGGGTTATATATCACTTTAACTTTATCCCTGTCCACGAAAGGCAACTTCCTTACGCGCTGGCCGACGACCTCTGATACCGCTACGATCGCATCGGCTCTGTGGTACAAAAACGACATCAATATGCGGTAGATATTTTTAAGCGCCGTGTACTTGAGGCCTTTAGTCACCGTTCTTATGAACATGAATTCGCTGTGTTCGCTTATTACGATCCTAGGTCTGCCGGGCGCCGACCGGAATAACGCAAGCAGCGTCAAACAATTCGCCTGCGCGCCGAAGCTTATCACAGCGTCCGGCGACTCCGAGATTATGGCCTTCCGCATGGCGGAAATGTGCCTTATCATGTTCGTTGCCTTGCTTAAAATGTCTTTTTTCGCGGTCATGCCGAGATCTATAATATTTACGCGGGCATCAACGGGGTTGTGCCTGGCGGCAAGTTTTTCAACAACGAGGGTTATTTTAAACCTGTCGGGTACCCACGCGTCGAGCAGGTTCTTCGCTACCGTCGAAACGCCCCCTATCTCATACGTTGTAAGCACAAATACTATTTTTTTCATCTATTTTTACGGCCGCAGAAAGAAAAAGCGGCGGGATACGCGTACAATTTCGGCCTGTTCATAATAAAAAGAAAATTCTTAAGGCATTGTTTGTACAGTTCCACACTTGAGCTTTTTTCTATGAACAACGCTTGGTACGCGAAATTCAACAATCGATTATAAAACACCCTATATGCAAAATATCTCTCTTTAACCCCGAATTTAAAATACGCGGACATGCCGGAGAGCATTTGACCGGACAGGCCCAGGATCCTCTTTAATTCATCCCTCGCGGGCGGTTTGTCCCAGTAACTTTTTTTGAGCGATTCGGCGTTCATCAGGAGATTGAACAGCAGGTCCTTGTCCTCTTTTGAAAAACTTCCCGTGAACATCTGAAGGAAATCCCTCAGCGCAACCACCGCCCTGGCTATCTGGGGCTTCGAATCCCTTATGCCTATACGATCGTCATGGAACCTGTACCTTACCAGCACTTTTGGGATATTATTGACCCTGTATCCGCTCAGCAAAAGATCCATCACGAGCTTGTAATCCTCGGCGAATGAAAAAACCTCGTTATATTTTCCGATATCCGCAACGGACTTCTTCCTGAACATAAAAGCGCTGTGGATCGTGACGAACCCACCGAACAGCGCGGTTGCGGCGATCTCTTCGTTCCTGACGGGGAGTTTCGTGTTCGCGATATGGCCGCCTCTTTCGTCGATTGCCTCGCCATAGCTCCCGCAAAGGGCGAGGTCTTTCCTCTTTTTTAAAAAATCGATCTGTATCTTTAGCCTGTCCGGCAGCATCGCGTCATCCGCATCTATTCGCGCGATATACTCGCCCTGCGCGTGATCTAACCCGATATTAAGGGAGGCTACCTGGCTTAGATTTACCGCATTTCTGATAACACGTATCCTGTTATCGCTATATGATCTTATTATTGAGGATGTCGAGTCTGTGCTGCCATCATCGATAATAAGAAATTCAAAATCCTTAAAGGTCTGGGATATGACACTATCCATGCATTCCTTCAAATATCTTTCCCCATTATATACCGCCATTAAAACTGTCATCTTTGGCATAGGGATCATGATGGACCTTCAATAAATCTTGCTAAATATTTTTCTTCTATAGGGTAAAAATATTTCACTAAATATGAGTTTGCCCGATTATATTTTTTTACATACTCGTCATCATTCATTTTATCAATCTCATTTAAGATTTTATGCAAACCGTTTTTATCGTAAGCTGTCCATTTTAAGCTGCCTACGTCAAACAATGGATCCGAATTCGCCGCTTCCTTAAGATCTATGCAAATAACCGGTACGCCGCGCATCAATGCCTCCATGCAACAGGTAGTGTCAGCATAAATAAGCAAGCTGGCATCGTTAAGGTCCTGTTCAAATCCTCGTATTTTGGAAATATGGAAATTATTGCTTAGTTTTATATTATGTTTTTTAATCAATGATTCAACCGGCAAGTAGGGATGCGACCTTAAAATTACCTCTGGACTGTTTTTCTGGTCTAATGCTGCAAGTAAAAATCTCAACAGATTTAAACAACGTCCATAATCTAGTGAAAGCGCGACCAATATCTTGCCGTTTTTGGTCCGCAACACTTTATCTTTATTAAAAATATGCTCAAATCTTAGCGCACACCCTTCTACCAGCTTGGCCCTGCCTACATAATTACCGTTCGAACTAAGAATGAGCCGCGGTTGTTCACCCGCGGTAATTATTTTATCCGGCAGCGGCACGATCTTTTCTTCTTCTTTGCTTAAAAAATAGCTCAATTGCGACTGGATGATCGAGGAATGCGTATACCCGACTATTTCTGTAGCCGGAGAATATTTTCTTAAGGCAAGGATTGACAGCCGTTCCCACGCCTGGTTTTCAAGCGGAAAAAGAAACGTACCTACAGTTATTGACTTTAAAAGACCTTTTATATAGTAAAAATATATGATATTATTTTCAATTTCATTAAACTTGTAATCCGTTTTCAGGCTCTCTTTTAAAAGATCCGTGATCTCTGTGCCGCAGAAAAATACGGGCCCCGGGATCCTGATCCTGTGCGTAAACGTGCTTATAATTACCCTTATGAAATCCATGTACCCCACAAAATATTCTTGCGGTATTATAGCGTATTGCCTGCTTGATTTAATTTTGCGGGTTAATTCCCTGTAATCAGCAAATATGCCGACTAAAATGATTAAATCTTTGCCTTTCTGTTTTAAATACTCCGCCAGGGCACCAAAGTACACATCTTTATATAAGGAGCCGTCAATAAAAGACCTTTTATCCACGTATGAGCGCATGATGTAATATGACCTTTTTGCCCCGGCTGATCTTTTTATAACGTTTGAAAAATGTAAACGGGCAAGCAGCTTTCTGGTCCATCCGCGGTATATAAAATACACGTCGCTTAAAAATGACTTCCTGTAATCGGCAAGCCAGGCAAACGGTTTTTCTTCATCCAGCAGCGCGCACATAAAGGCGTTATCCTCGCAATACTTTTTCAGGCATCTGTTGAAAGCGGGACTACCGCTTATTATGATATAATTGCGGTCTTGCTTTTTAATAAGGTTTGTCAGGCAATAAAAATTAAAAATATCCCTGTGCAGATTTGAAACAAAGGTGCCCTTGTGAGAAATAGTGGTTGACCACCAATACATAGAATAATGATCCCTGTTCAGCCTGCCTATGAGATCGACGTATTCTTTGTTAAAATCGATCTTGTCGGCGCCCTCGTTGATATTTATATTGTTATATTTTTCCCCCGCAAGAAAATCTTCAACTTCGGCAAAATATGCATCGACGGTTACATAAAAAAATGCGCCGTTTTCATCCTGCAGAAACTTTTCCAGATTATCCCGGTTTGAAGAGATTATTATCTTTGTCATTGAATTAAAAATGCCCGTTTGACGCGTGCACAAAATAAGCGTATCGCGTGAATGATTCCTTCATGTTGAACTTTCCGCCGGCTCCTGCAAGAACCGGAATGGCGCCTGCGATGTCCCACAGCATAATCTTATCTTCATGATACGCATCGGCCCTGCCGCATGCAACGTATGCGATCGACAGGGCCGCAGAGCCCAAAAGCCTCGTTTTTTTATAAAGCCTGACATTTTTAGTATGGGCCTCTAAATTCTTTTTGGTGAAATCGGTATTAACAGGAAAACCCGTGCACAAAACGGCCCTTTCCTTTTCGCTAACCGCGCTTACTTTTATCCGAGAACCATTAAGCCAGGCCCCTTTCCCAGCAATCCCTGAAAACAGTTCAGCCCGATTAAAATCATATACTGCGCCCAGCACCGGTTTATTAAATCGCCAAAGCCCCACGGAAACGCAAGAGATCGGGATCCCCCGCATGTAATTAAAACTGCCGTCTAAAGGGTCGACTATCCACATGAATCCATCATCCGCCCCTTTAACAAATCCGTTTTCTTCAGACAGTATTGAAAACCGCGAATTTTTATTAAGGAATTTAAGTATTATCCGTTCGGACCTTATATCGGCTTTAATTTTTATATCGCGGCCTTTTTCCTTATTTATCCTTGTGTTGGATCTATTGCCCCCGATAAGGAAAGCGCCGGCCAGGGACGCGGCTTCCCTGGCAACAGACAGCAAATGCGTAAGTTTTTTCTCCGAGTGCGTCATTTTCCGATTTTACAAAACGCGGCTATAAGATTATCAACCGCCTGCATCTCCATGACCTTGCGGCATTCAGCAGTATAAGAGCCGGCGTGCGGGGTCAGTATGACCTGCGGATATTTCGTTAACGGCCCGTTATATGGCTCGGTATCGAATGTGTCCAGCCAGGCCCCGCTAATCCCGCCTTCCTCCAGGGCTCGGATCAAAGATACTTCATCAATAACATTCCCCCTGGAGGCATTTAACAGATACGCCCCTTTTTTTATAATTTTAAATTCATCTTTCCCAATGATCCGGTCATTGCCGCTGGCATGAATAGTGATTATGTCGGCCTCCCTCAGCGCCCTATCCAGCGGCAATATCTCAATCCCCTTTTCGGCCTTATTCCTGACCGGGTCTGCCGCTATGATCCTGACATTAAAAGACGCGAGCAAATCGGCAACCCTTTTCCCGATACGCCCCAGGCCGATAATGAGCACGGTTTTACCCTCAAGCTGCGCACCGATCTTTTTAGACCACCTGCCTTCATGTAAGTCCCTGTCCATCTGCGGCAGCATCCTTAGCATGCTCAATAATGCGCCTACGGTCAGTTCGGCAACAGCGGTTGTCGGCGCATCCGGGGTGGCGCATATCTTTATTTTCAGTTCACGGGCGGCTTCCAAGTCAATATTGGACAACCCTGCGCCGCATCTGGATATTACCTTTAATGCCGACTTCCCCAATACCTCCCTGTCTAACGGTTCCAATCCAGCGATTATCCCCGTAATGCCGTTAGACAATAAAGTGACTAATTCATCTTTTGTCAGCTTGCGCTTAAAAGGATTATCCAGTATCACGCATCCTGTTTTGCGTAAGCGCTCAAGCGGTTCCTTGTCAACGGCGCAGAAAGTCGACGGCCCGATCAGGACCTTCTCTTTTGATAGCGGCTTCATCTGGGGCCAGCTTTCTTGGCCTTATAATGCAGCCATGTATAGATCAAATGATCTATGATCATGTGAATATCCTCTACCGGGCCGTATTCGCCCTTCGGGGTCTCGATATGTACGGCGATGTCGCATATCCCTTTTAATTTTCCCCCGTCAAATCCCAAAAGCCCGATAATCGTGCCGCCCTGTTCTTTCACCCATTTTGCTGCGGAAATGACATTCTGGGAATTCCCGCTGGCAGAAATGGCCACCAGCTTATCCCCGGCCCTGTAGTGCACTTTGAGTTGTTCCACGAACAGTTTGTCGTATCCGCAATCGTTCGATATGGCGGTTATCACGGCGGTATTGTCCGCTAAAGACAGCGCGCGATATTGGCTTTTATGCCCGCCTGCGCGCGATCCAAGCGCAAAATCATTTGCCATGTGCGAGGCCGTTACCGCGGATCCGCCGTTCCCTATGATAAATATGGTATTCTGCTTCTTGCGGGCCTCTTCAAGCTGCCCGATAAACGCGGTGATCGACCGGATATCAATGAGCCTTAAAAGTTCGGAGACATACTCAAGATAGCCTTTTACAAAATTATTGAGGTCCTTGGATTCATTAAAGACGCGTTCGATATCGTAACTCTCCCTCCACTTATTGTCGGCATAATAGATCCTGTAAACGAGTTTCATGGTTTCCAGCGCATCATGGCTGTTGCCGTACGAGATCTTCTCGTTATTCAGGATCGCGCCGGCGAAGTCATCTATTTCGGCGCGCCATGAATTATCCTCCAGATATGTTATTATCTCCTTTTCCAACGTCCCCACGTGAGATTCGCTGCGCCTGCCGATAATAAGCTGCTCCTCTCCGTAACTTTTCGTTCCGGATAAGATGCCTCTTAGTTCAAGGTACCCCTCGGTCAGGGAAATGTGCATCTGGAAACGGTGTTCCCATTGAGTGGCGCTGGAATGCATCATGGCGATCTGTCCATTCGCGTTCCTCATGATCGCGAATGCATTATCCTCAACATCAAAATTCCAGTAATCATTGGAAATAAAGCTTTTCACCTCGGTAAATTCTCCGCAGAACAGGCGCAGGAGGTCGACCATGTGGATCCCCTGGTCAAGAAGAATGCCGCCGCCGGCATACTTGCGTTCAGCGCGCCACTCGCCGGCAAAAGGCACTATCTTGCTCTTTCCGTATGTGCCGCGCACATTAAGAACGCGGCCGAGTTCGCCTGAATGCACTATGCGCAGCGCCTCACGGACAGAATCATGGTAGCGATGATTAAAACCATATTTTAATAAACACTCTGCATGGCGGTCTTCCGTTTTGATAACGCTCGCAATATCCGCCACGTCCCTACCGGGCGGCTTCTCGCAGAATACGTGCAGGCCCTTTTCAAGCCCAGCGATCGTCACTTCAGAAGCCAGATAGTTGG
>JAPLLL010000096.1:7224-7645 GCA_026387595.1 Candidatus Omnitrophota bacterium | reverse complement strand
TATAACAAACGAACTGGAAAGCGTTCCCGCCTTCCTGTCTATGCCTACGCAGTAGATGGCTGCCCGCGCAACATCCGCTGAGGTGGCGACTGCGCCGCCCACAAAGCTGTCGACAACGCCTTTCCTCGCCATGAGCGCGCCGTAAAATACGGTTTTTTCCACAAGGATTGACCTTGCCTCTTCGGGCGTCATACCTTTGTGTTTGCGCAATTCATAAAATGTATTTACATATTCGTCAAAATCCGGCGCTGCCTCGTAATCAAGTATGTTGACCCCGGCAAGCGAAACGCCCAGCTGCTTCGCCTTTTCCTTGACCGCCTTTTCTTTGCCGATTACCGTGATCTTTGCATATTTTGCCTCCTGCGCCTGGGATGCGGCGATTACAACTCTATCATCCGTTCCCTCAGGTAGGACTATTTTT
>JAPLLL010000096.1:1346-7204 GCA_026387595.1 Candidatus Omnitrophota bacterium | reverse complement strand
CTTGCCCCGTTACGGGCGGGGCCTAGTTTTTTTGACAGCGCCTTTTCGACAAAAGGCGGCACAAAATCCTTCAGGTTCGCCCCGAGCTCAGCAGCTTCTTTTATAAGCTTGCTCGAGATATAAGAGTATGATTCGTTCGGCATCATGAATATCGTCTCTATGGTATTGTTAAATTTCCGATTGGTAAGGGCCATCTGGAACTCATATTCAAAATCCGATATCATCCTGAGGCCCCTTATTATGACGTGCATATCCTTCTTTTTTACATAATCCACGACAAGGCTGTCAAAATCGTCCACCTTTACATTGCGCATCCCCTTTGTGGCCTCTTTCAGCATCTCAACGCGCTCCCTGATGGTAAAAAGCGGCTGCTTTTCAAGATTATGAGCAACCGCCACGATCACCTCGTCAAACACGACAGAGGCCCGTTTCATTATGTCGATATGGCCGTATGTGATAGGGTCAAAACTGCCGGGGTATACCGCCTTACGCCTCACTTTTTCTCCTTGTCCTGTAAAAAGACAGAATGGTTGAGCCGTACTTTTCCTGCCGGCATAGTTCCAGGTTCTTTAATTCCTCATCGGCAGGCAGGTCGTCCTTCCTGTAATGTTCGGCTATTACGTAGCTTGAGGGTGTGATTATATTATAATTATCCAGTAATATCAAGGACTTTTTAATCAGTTCCTTATGGTATGGCGGGTCCAGAAATATGAGGCCGAATTGGAGCCCTTTCTTGGCGACTTCCCTGATATACCAGAAAGCGTCCTGCAATATAACCTCTGTTTTGACGCTTTGAGGGAGCTTAAGCGACTCTACGTTATATTTGATAGCGTCTATGCACCGCACATTATTGTCAATAAATACGCAGGAGGCCGCGCCCCTCGATATCGCCTCAAGCCCGAGATTGCCTGTACCGCCAAACAGGTCCAGCACAGATCTGTCGATAATAACCTTGCCTAAAATATTAAAAAGCGCCTGCTTTACCCTGTCCGCAGTGGGCCGTATTGGCACCCCCCTGGGCGATCTTATCAATCTTGACCTATACTCTCCTGCTGTTATGCGCATTCGTTACCCCACATGGATCAGATCCATTTTACCCCTGAACCTGCGGTACAGATTTTCGCGAAGCAAGCGGTGCTGCGGCATGATAAGCTGGGGGTCTTCCTGAACAACTTCGAATGCCGATTTCCTGGCCTGTTCCATTATCTCCATATCTGAAAGTATATTACCGAAACGTATTTCAGGCAAGCCGTGCTGCCTTGTGCCGAAGAACTCGCCCGGCCCGCGTATCTGGAAATCCTCTTCCGCTATCGCGAAACCGTCAACGGTATCCTCCATGGCCTTAAGCCTTTTTTGCGCGTCTTCGGTCTTTGGGTCGGCAAGCAGGAAACAATAAGAATCATGCGTCCCGCGCCCGACACGGCCGCGCAGCTGGTGCAGCTGGGCAAGCCCGAATCGTTCGGCATTCTCTATCACCATTACCGTGGCATTGGGAACGTCTATCCCAACCTCTATCACTACCGTGGAAACTAGGATATCTAGCTCGCCTTTTTTAAAACCGGACATAATCTTATCTTTTTCATTAGCAGGCATTTCCCCGTGGATAAGGCCTACTTTAAAATCCTTAAATATTTCATTTTTAAATTTTTCGTACATCTGGGTTGCTGCCAAAACTTCACCCGACTTTGATTCATGTATCCTCGGGTAGACGATGTAGGCCTGCCTGCCCCGCCACGCTTGACCGATAGGCGGGCGGGGACGGCCTGCCCTTGCCTGTTCTTTTACAAAATTATAAACCTCTCCGCTTTTTTCATTCTCAACCAGATATGTTGTTATTGGTTTTCTCCCCGGCGGTAGCTCTTTTATCGTGGATACGTCCAGATCGCCGTATACGGTCAAAGCAAGCGTCCTGGGGATGGGCGTCGCTGTCATGACCAGCACGTGCGGGTTCAATCCCTTTTTCCTTAAGATATCCCTTTGCGTCACGCCGAATTTATGCTGCTCGTCTATAACGCATACCCCGAGTTTATTAAATTCAACTCCTTCTTGTATGAGGGCATGGGTACCGACCACAATATCTATCTCGCCCTGTTTTATCTTCTGTTTTATATCCTGCTTTGCATTTTCCGGAACGCTGTTTATAAGAAGGGCAATGTCTATGCCGAACGGGACCAACAGCTTGCTTAGATTAAGATAATGCTGTTCTGCCAGGAGTTCCGTCGGGACCATGATAGCGCCCTGAAAACCATTCTGCACTGTCAGGACTAACGCGTGCGCCGCGACAACGGTCTTACCTGAGCCCACGTCGCCCTGAAGCAGCCTGTTCATGGGCTTTGCACCCTTCATGTCCTCTTCTATCTGTTTTACCGCGTTGGCCTGGCCCTTTGTCAGCTCAAACGGTATCGCTTTTTTCAACGAATCCAAAAGCTTGCCCTCAGCCTTGTGGCTCAGGCCCGCTTCTTTTGTTATATCCTTTTTGCGCAGGGCTATTGCCAGCTGCAAAGTAAAAAATTCCTCAAACACAATCCTGCGGTAGGCGCGTTTCAGGTTCTCTTCGCTTACGGGAAAATGTATATTATTGACGGCGAATCTTACGTCTACGAGCCTGTTTTTAGCGATCAGTTTCGCGGGCATGGCGTCATGCAGAAAATGGCTGTATCTTTCAACCGCCATCAATTCTGTTACCTCAACAGAGCCTTTCTCGGCAACCCTGCCGACATCATTCATCTTTTGTCAGCGGATACACGGGAACGATCCTGCCTATGTGCGGCGAATCTTTTTCCTCTTCGTCTTCGTCAAATATCTCGTATTCCGGTTGGTTTATCACCGGCTTATCGTATATATCCACTTTCCCGTACAAGATGATATTCTGGCCCACCTTGAAAAATTTTTTTACATAAGGCTGATTGAACCATGTCGCGTAGATAACGCCCGTATTATCCCCAACGGCAACCTGAAAAAAAGATATGCCTTTTTTAGTCTTATTGAAGCCGAACGCAAGCACCTTTCCCTTAAGCGTATGCCGCTGGCCTATGACGATCCTGGAGATCGGGGTGAAATTTGACCTGTCTTCGTACCTGGCAGGCAGGTTATACAGGAGGTCCTCTACCGTGGAAAGGCCTAGCCGGCCCAGGACTTGCGCCCGTTTGGGGCCCACGCCTTTCATATATTGTATTGAGGTGGCTAAATTTTTATCTTGCATGGCATTTGACGTTATGATATTATAACACACATTATAATATAATTAAAGACGCGAAGGAGCCAAATTCAAATGTCAAAAGTATGCGAAATTTGCGGGAAAAAACCGGCAGCCGGCAAGCATATCACCAGAAGGGGCCTTGCGAAGAAAAAAGGCGGAGTCGGTAAAAAGATTACGGGTATAACTATCAGAAGGTTCCTGCCTAATCTGCAGCGCGTAAGGGCTGTTGTTGGAGGTCAGATAAAAAGGATGCGCGTCTGCACAAAGTGCCTTAAAGCGGGCAAAGTAACAAAAGCGTAATTACGCTCTTTTCTTCTCCCACGCTATCAAAAGCGGGCTCGCGATATAAACCGTAGAATATACCCCCGAGACAAATCCTACCAGCAGGCAGAACGAAAAGTTGCTCAATACCTCGCCCCCGAATAAAAATAGCACCACTACCACTGACAGCGCTGTAAAATTCGTAAGGATGGTGCGTGAAAGCGTCTGGTTCACGCTCAGGTTTATGATATCCTTCATTGAGCCTTTTCGCAATAACTTTGAGTTTTCCCGTATCCTGTCGTATATGACAACCGTGTCGTTTATGGAATAACCGGCAATCGTAAGAAGCGCCGCGACTATCGTAAGGTCAAATTGCCTTTGCGCAAGCGCCAACGCTCCTATCGCGACAAATACGTCGTGGAAAAGCGCTATAACGCCTGCAATACCATACTTTATATTAAACCTGATTGCAACGTATACCATTATCGCGGCAAGCCCGAGGACCAGCGCAAGCAGGGCGTTTTTCCTTAACTCCTTGCCTACCGCAGGCCCTACTGTTTCAACGCGCAATACCGCAAACGGATTGTCCGAGAAAGTTTTCTTCAATTCCGCCTCTATATCATTGGACTTATCCTGCTGCGTTTTTATGCTTATCTCTTTGGGCCTGTCCCTGAACTGCTGTATCGCTGCATCGCCAAGGCCTATATCCGAAAGCGCGCTTCTGATAGCATCTATCTTGACGTCTTTCTGGAAAGCGTACTGGACCACAGTGCCGCCTGAAAAATCAACGCCGAAATTTTTGTCGCCCCTTTGCCAGAAAATAAACAGCCCTGAGATTATTACGACCGTCGAAATTATGTAACAGATCCACCGTTTGCTTATAAAATCTATCTTTGTCACCGGGAACAGCTGGAGCATTGGCAGCTTATGCAGCATGTTGTTGTTGAGCAGTAATTCGAAAATAACCCTTGTAACAACGATTGCGGTGAACATGCTGGCGCCAATACCCCATGTCAGCGTGACCGCGAACCCTTTTATCGGTCCTGTGCCAAATTGGAACAATAACACGGCCGCGGCAATAGTGGTCAGGTTTGAGTCAAATATCGCGGAGAATGCCTTATGGTATCCTGCCGCTATAGATGCCCTTATGCTCTTTCCTAGTTTAAGTTCTTCTCTTATCCTCTCATTAATAAGGACGTTCGCGTCAACTGCCATGCCCATGGTCAGGATCAAACCTGCGATGCCGGGTAAAGTAAGCGTTGCGTGAAAAAGCCCCATAAACCCCATTATGAACAGCATGTTCAGCAGCAGGGCGATATCGGCAACAAGGCCTGCCGCAAAATAATAGACTACCATGAACATCAGGACAAGGATGCCACCTATGATCGTGGCACGCACGCCTGAGCGTATGGAATCCTGACCCAGGAGCGGCCCTATTGTGCGCTCTTCTTCTATCACGATCGGGGCAGGAAGCGCGCCTGCCTTCAGGACTATTGCCAGGTCGTTTGCCTCGGTGATCTTGAAATTGCCCGAGATCTGCGCCTCGCCTCTTGGTATCCTCTCTCTTATGACCGGCGCAGACTGCACAACGCCGTCCAATACGATCGCAAGCCTTTTATTTACATTGTCGCCTGTTATTTTAGCAAAGACCTCGCCGCCCTTTTGGTTAAGCGTTATGCCTACGTAAGGCTCATTAAACCTTGACTGGTCGAATTTTACAACCGCGTCAACAAGCGTATCACCGGTCAGACTGGCTTCTTTATGAAGAAGCAGGTCATCTCCGCGCTGGTCCTTCTTAAGTTCATACCCCTCGGGGACATTTCCGTCACGCGCTTGTTTCAGGAGGTCAAGGTCATCTGAGACCAGTTTAAATTCAAGCATCGCTGTCCTGCCTATCAGGTCTATGGCGCGCTGCCTGTCTGTTACGCCGGGAAGCTGCACGACTATGCGATCAACACCCTGCCTTGCAATAACCGGCTCTTTTGTGCCGAACTGGTCGATCCTGTTTCTTATAATTTCAAGCGCCCTTTCGGTAGCGTCCTCTTTCTGCTTCTCCGGCAGTTTTGAGGTATCCACACGCAGGACAAGGTGTATACCGCCCTGCAGGTCCAGGCCCAGGTTTATTTTTTGTTTGATAGGAAAAAGTCCGTAAAACGATACCGCGCACAACGCGATGATAATGATTATCTTCCACTTCAGATTCCGCATCTTGCCTCCCAATTTCTATCGTTTACATTCCGGAAATTGATCCCGAGCCGCTTTTGCAACCAAGCTTATACGGCGAGGGGCTGATTGATTTTTAGATCCTCTATTTCAAGCTCAAATGTATTTATTCCTGAAACCTTTTTTTTTTTATTTTAATAGACCATGTCCACGTGCCGCAGTTCCTCCATGTGGC
>JAPLLL010000096.1:0-1221 GCA_026387595.1 Candidatus Omnitrophota bacterium | reverse complement strand
CGCCGGCGCGTCCTTAAGCAGCAGGTTGTTCGATACGAACAAGGGATACGGATTGCCCTCCCCGAAAGGCTCCAGTCTCTGTAGTTCTTCAATAAGGTCCGCGGTCAGCTCTGAAACCGGCAGCTCCATGTCGACTTCTATTTTGGGGACAAGGTCAGCCGGAGTTAGCATGTCCTGCGCAACCGTGTTTATGAAATCTCTGAACCTTTCAATGTTTTCTTTCGGCACCCTTATGCCGCAGGCAGCCTCATGCCCGCCGAAATCCTCCAGCAGGCTGCTGCACCTGGACACCGCGTCAAACAGATGGAAATTTTCAATACTCCTGCCTGAGCCCTTTGCAAATTCCTTCTGCACGCTGAATACTATCGCCGGCCTGTAAAACCTGTCGGCTATCTTTGAGGCGACTATGCCGATAACGCCGGGATGCCAGCCTTCGCCCCAGACCACGATAACTTTATTGTCCTTAAAATTAAACTCGCCTTCTATCTTTGTAACTGCCTCACGCAGGATCTCTTCCTGTATCTTCTGCCTGAAACTGTTTTCCTGGTTAAGGACCTCTGCCATCTCCCGGGCCTCGGCCTTATCCTCGGTTAACAGCAACTTAAGCGCAAGTTCCGGGGAGCCTATGCGGCCGCTTGCATTTATCCTCGGCCCTATTACAAATCCCACGTGCCTTGCCAGTATCTCCCTGCCTGATATACCGCCGGCATCCATAAGCGCTTTAAGCCCGGGCCGTTTTGTGCTGCCAAGTCTCTTTAGACCGAGTTTCGTAAGTATCCTATTCTCACCCGTCTGCGACACGACATCAGCAACCGTACCCACTGCGACCAAGTCCAGGAACTCTTCGTCCGAATGAGTTATGTCGCCTGAAAACGCAAGCGTAAGTTTATACGCAAGGCCAGCCGCGGAAAGTTCCTTAAAGGGATATTCGCAATCCGGCTGCCATGGATTTACCAGCGCAAACGCATCAGGCATTGACTCTGCCTGAACGCGGTGATGGTCTACAATAATGACATCAATGCCTTTTGTATTAAAATATTCCACTTCTTTTTTATCGGTGGTGCCGCAGTCAACTGTTATGAGCAGACCTGTGCCGCGGCCGACTACTACCTTTGCCGCTTCCTGGTTAAGACCGTAACCCTCGTCAAGCCTGTGCGGGATATACCAGTCTGTAAGCGCCCCATGTTTTTTCAAAAATGTAACAAGTATGGCTACCGCGGT
>JAPLLL010000059.1 GCA_026387595.1 Candidatus Omnitrophota bacterium | reverse complement strand
ACGATCAAGGAAGTAAAAAAGGCAACAGGAATTGCGTGAAGATAAAGCTTGAGGTATTTGAAGGGCCCCTGGATCTATTGCTTTACCTTATTAAAAAGGAAGAGATAGATGTATACGATATTCCGATCGCCCGCATAACGGAGCAGTACCTGGAATATCTTGAGTTCATGAAACTGCTGGACCTGAACATCGCCGGCGAATTCATCCTGATGGCGGCAACGCTTATGCACATAAAATCGAAGATGCTGCTGCCGCCCGACCCGAACGAGGTCAAGGAAGAGGAAGAACTGGACCCGCGGCTTGAGCTGGTCCAGAAGCTCCTTGAGTATAAAAAATTTAAAGAGGCGGCCGGCGAACTTTTTAACATGGAACGCCGGCAGAAAGACGTGTTCGGCAGGGCCATCCCGTTTGACGCGCCGCCGGATTCAAAGCCCTGTTTTGAGGCGAGCCTGTTTGACCTCATAACAGCGTTCAATAAGATCCTGAAAGACATCCCGAAGGATGTCTTTTATGAGGTAATAAAGGACGAGTTCACCGTAGAAGGCAAGATGCACGATATATTTCACATGCTGGTGAACCGGTCTATCGTACATTTCAGCGAATTATTCAAAGGCGCGAAGAATAAATTCGAGGTGGTCACGATCTTCCTGGCGGTGCTGGAATTGATACGCCTGAAGGAAATAGTTGCGGTGCAGGAAAAACCTTTTGACGAAATAAAGATCGAAAGGAACCCGGAAAACATAAAACCGATCTTGCACCCTAGCGGTGCGGCATGACGAACGAAGAGGCAAAAAAGATAATAGAGGCGCTTTTATTCGCAAGCGACAGGCCGGTGGGCGTGGACGAGATAACGGCCGTGCTGGAAGACGTTGATTCGCGCGTTGTAAGGGAACTTGTATACGAACTAAAAGCCGAATACGAATCGCAGCAGCGCAGCTTCGGCATCACGGAAGTCGCGGGCGGATTCCAGCTGGTGAGCGACACGTATTACGCCCCGTGGATAAAAAAACTGCTGACGAGCGAAAAGGCCCAGAGGCTCAGCATGCCGTCGCTTGAGACGCTTGCGATAATCGCGTATAAACAGCCGCTTACAAGAAGCGACATCGAGATCATAAGAGGAGTTAATATAGATGGCGTTATAGAGAACCTGCTTGAGAAGAACCTGATAAAGACGCACGGCAGGAAAGAGGCGCCGGGCAGGCCGTTCTTCTACGCGACGACGGAAGAATTCCTGGTCTATTTCGGGTTGAGATCGCTCCAGGACCTTCCGCCGCTTAAGGAGTTCACTGAAAAGGATATAGAATTAGGGGATAAAGGGGTCATTGTGCAGAAACCCCAGGAGGAGGCAGCAAAAGATGGAACTAATGAGCCTGCGAAAACAGATTGATAAGATAGACAAAACGATCGTGGAAGCCTTAAACAAGCGCACAGCCCTTTCCCTTAAGATCGGTAAGATAAAAAGTACGTATCAGAAGGTTGTTTCGGGTAACAGAGGGCCGCTGCCTGATGAATCGATAAAAGCCGTTTACAGGGAGATAATGTCGGGCGCGCTCGGCCTTGAGGGCCCGGTAAGAGTTGCGTACCTTGGCCCGGCGGCCACGTTCACGCATCTTGCAAGCATTAAAAAATTCGGGAATTCCGTTAAGCATATACCGGTGAACTCGATCACGGAGGTTTTCTCCGAGGTGGAAAAGGGCAGGGCCGATTACGGCGTTGTCCCGATAGAAAATACGACAGAGGGCGCGGTAAGCCACACGCTTGACATGTTCATCGAGTCAGACTTAAAGATATGCTCTGAGGTAAGCCTTGAGATCTCCCATAATCTCCTGGGAAACGGCAAGGGCAGGATACGGAAGGTCTATTCAAAACCGGAGGTTTTCGGCCAGTGCAGGGTCTGGCTTGAGGCAAACCTGCCGAATATTGAGCTGATCGAGGTTTCATCCACGGCAAGGGCAGCGCTTATCGCCAAAAAAGAAAAGGGCGCGGCCTGCATCGCTTCGAGCCTTGCCGCGGAATGCTACGGCCTTAAGGTCCTGGCAAAGTCTATAGAGGACTACAGCCACAACATGACAAGGTTTCTGGTCATAGGAAGGACCGAGCCGCAGCCTACGAAACGCGATAAGACATCCATTATGTTCTCCATAAGGGACAAAATCGGCGCACTGCATGACATGCTCGTGCCTTTCAGGAGGAACGGGATAAATCTCACAAAGATCGAATCCCGTCCGTCCAAGAAGAAGGCGTGGGATTATTACTTTTTCGTGGACATGATAGGCCACCACAAGGACCCGAAGATAAAGAAGGCGCTTCAGGGCCTTGAAAGGCAGGCAAGATTTCTTAAGATATTAGGTTCATACCCGATAGGAAAAAATGAGGCTGGCGCGTAAACACATACTAAATATAAGGAACTACGAACCGGGAAAGCCCATAGAGGAAGTGCAGAGGGAATACGGTTTAAAGGAAGTCATAAAGATGGCTTCCAACGAAAATCCGCTCGGCCCGTCCCCGAAGGCTTTGAGCGCTATTCGGAAGAATCTAAAAAAATTAAACAGGTACCCTGATTCATCTTCTTTCTACCTTAAGGAAAAACTGGCAAAACAGCTGCACCTGAAATCGTCCAACCTTATAATGGGAAACGGCTCGGACGAGCTCATAACGATTGCGCTCAGGGCGTTTGCCGAAGAGGGCGAAGAAGTTATCATCGCGGAAACGACGTTCCTGATATATGTCATAGCCGCCCAGCTTGCAAAAGCCAGGATCATCATTGTCCCGATGAAAAATTTCAGGTATGACCTGCAGGCGATGAAGAGCCGTATCACAAACAGGACCAAGCTGATATTTTTGGCCAATCCGGATAATCCGTGCGGCACCTATGTAACCGAAAAAGAAGTGGCCGCCTTTATGAAGGATGTGCCGGATGACGCGATCGTGTTTTTCGACGAGGCGTATTTTGAATTCGGCAGGCAGGAAAAAGATTACCCGGATACCATGAAATACCTGGACCGCAAGAACGTAATAATCAGCAGGACATTCTCAAAAGCGTATGGCTTGAGCGGCCTTCGCCTCGGATACGCCATGGCGGATCCGGCGCTTGTTGCCTGCATGGAAAAAGTAAGGGAGCCTTTTAATGTTAACCTTTTGGCGCAGGCCGGCGGCTTGGCCGCGCTGGACGATAAGGCGTTTGTAAAAAAGACCATAAAGAATACCAAGGAAGGAAAGGCATTTTTTTACAAGGAGTTCAAGAAGCTCGGGCTTGAGTATGTGCCCAGCGCGACTAATTTTGTCATCGTGAACCTGAAGCGCGACAGCAAGGAAGTTTTTAAAAAGATGCTTTCGCTCGGCGTTATTGTGCGCGACATGAAGGCCTGGGGCCTTGATACATACATAAGGGTAACGGTCGGCACCGAAAAAGAAAACAAAAAATTTATAAAAGCACTGAAGGAGTCCCTCGCCCTATAATATGTGAAATAATAAGGGCTCGGGACGATTTCCAAAGTTGAAAAATTAAGGGAAATCGGAGGCAAGATGATCATAGTTTTAAGGCCTGATGCGACAGAGGCCCAGATAAGCCATATAATTGACAAGGTCACGAAACTCGGGCTTAAGCCTATGGTTTCAAGAGGCGTGGAGCGCACGATCATAGGCCTTATCGGGCCGGAAGACGTGATCCAGGCGCAGCCGCTTGAGGCGTATCCGGGCGTTGAGAAGGTCATGCCGATATTAAAGCCCTTCAAGCTTGTCTCAAGGGATTTCAGGCCGCAAAGCAGCGTTATTGACTTGGGCAACGGCGTAAAGATAGGCGGCGAGAAAATAATTGTTATGGCAGGGCCGTGCTCGGTCGAGAATAGAGACGGCCTTATTGCGATAGCCAAAAAAGTAAAGGCCATGGGCGCTTCCGTATTAAGAGGAGGCGCGTTCAAGCCAAGGACCTCGCCCTATTCGTTCCAGGGGCTGGGAGAGGAAGGCCTAAAGTACCTGGACGCTGCGCGCAAAGAAACTGGGCTCCTGATAGTCACAGAACTCATGGATATACGCAATATCGAACTTGTTGTCAAATATGCGGATATCATCCAGATAGGCGCGCGGAACATGCAGAACTTCGACCTGTTAAAAGAGGTGGGCAAGATCAAAAAGCCGATTTTATTAAAACGCGGCATGTCTTCGACCATAAAAGAGTTTTTGATGTCCGCCGAATATATCGCTTCCGAGGGAAACCTGAATATCATCCTGTGTGAGCGCGGCATTAGGACATTTGAGGATTTTACGCGGTTTACATTCGATGTAAATGCGATACCCGCGGTAAAAAGCCTGAGCCACTTGCCTATTATTGCTGACCCGTCGCACGGCACCGGCAAATGGAATCTTGTGTCCGCGGTTTCAAAAGCGGCAATAGCGGCCGGCGCAGACGGCATTATAGTTGAGGTGCATTCAAATCCTGAAGAGGCATTTTCAGACGGGGAACAATCATTGCTGCCGGAGAATTTCGGGAAAATGATTGACGACTTGAAAAAAGTAGCGGAGGCGGTTGGAAGGAAGTTATAAAATTCACAGTCGAGACAGTTTGCGTAGTGACCACAGCAAACTGTCCCCATAGAGTTGTTGCAATAAACTGAGTAGCAACCGCAACGAATGGTTACAAATAAAATGGCAAAGTATAATCGCGTAACTATTATAGGAGTTGGTTTGATAGGCGGCTCCATAGGCCTTGCCTTGAAGAAGAGGCATTTGGCAAAGGAAGTCATTGGTGTATTCAGAAGGGCGTCTACGCTGAAGCGCGCCCTGAAACGCAAGACAATTGATAAAGGGACACTGTCTGTTGCAGAAGGAGTGAAGGCCGCCGATATCATAGTTATTGCAACGCCGGTAAGCTTTATTCCTAAAATGGCAGCTGAAGCGGCCGGGCACGCCAAAAAAGGCGCTATCATAACCGATGCCGGTAGCACAAAAAAATGGATTGTTGCAAAAACTGAAAAAGCAACCGCAAAAAGAAAGACCCTGTTCGTAGGCGCGCACCCGATGGCAGGCTCAGAACACGCAGGCGTTGAGTTCGCAACGGCGGGCCTTTTAGAGGGGTCCCCGTGCATAGTGACCAAGACCGGGCGGACAGATAAGCTTGCGCTTAATAAAATTATAAATTTCTGGCAGGCGCTCGGCGCAAAAGTCTCGGTAATGAGCCCTGCGGCCCATGACCGCAGCATTGCTTTGATAAGCCATCTGCCGCACCTGGCCGCATTCAGTCTTGCGGCGGCCGTCCCTGTGAAAGACATTGCATACGCGGCTGAAGGATTTAAGGATACGACCCGCGTCGCGTCAAGCGACCCTGAATTATGGGCCGATATATTTTTGTCCAATAAAAAAGAAGTGCTAAGGTCCGGCCGCATGTTTGAAAAAAGGCTGCGGGAACTTTCTATTGCCCTGGCCAGGGGAAACCGTAGTCAGGTAGTAAAGTTCCTGGGCAGCGCAAAATCAAAACGCGATAAATTTACCCAGCCCCTCCTATAGCGGGTGATTGGGTAAGCAGGAGGGGATGGGTTAAGCTATGGCAAAGCGTAAGGGCCTGGTGATCGCTATTGACGGTCCGGCAGGCAGCGGAAAAAGCACGATAAGCAAGCTCGTCGCAAAAGAGTTGGGGCTTCTTTATCTGGACACCGGCGCGATGTACCGCGCGCTTACGCTTAAGGCGATGCGTGAAAATATTAACCTTGAAGATGAGAATGCGCTTGTTGAACTGGCCAGGAAAACAAAAATTGAACTTACAATGAACGAAAAGCGCGATGAGATAAAAGTATTTCTGGATAAACAAGAAGTTACTTATGACATACGTACGCCCGAAGTCACTGCAAACATCAGATATATCGCAAAAGTGCCCGGCGTGCGCGAGTGCATGGTAAAGGTGCAGCGCGAAATAGGCGAAAAAGACGGCGCTGTGCTTGAAGGAAGAGATACGACAACGGTTGTGTTTCCCGACGCGGATTATAAATTTTATCTGGACGCCGACCTGAAAGAGCGCGCAAAAAGGCGCTTTGACGAAATGACGGCGATGGGCATGAAGGCCTCGCTCGAAGAGGTCGAGAAAGACGCCGAAAGGCGCGACATAAGCGATAAAACGCGCAAGGTAGGCGCGCTTAAAAAGGCGAAGGACGCGATCTGCATAGATACGACGCGGCTCACGATAAATGAAACCGCTGAAAAGGTCCTTCGCGAGATCCGTAAATAATAATGATATATTGGATATCCCGTTCTATTTTCTGGCTGCTCTTTAAAGCATGTTTCGGGTACCGCGTAAAAGGCACTGAGAATTTTCCAAAGGCCGGGCCTTTTATAATCGCAGGCAACCATTTGAGTTTCCTTGACCCGCCTGCAGTAGGCATGGCGTGGAAAGGGATGGTAACATTTCTTGCCCGTGAGGACCTGTTCCACAACTCCTTTTTCAAGTGGTGGGGCGCAAGCGTGGGTGTTATCCCGATAAAGCGCGGAAAATTCGACCTTGCCGCAATAAGGGGTTCGTTCGAAAAATTGAAAAAGGGCGGGGTAGTGGCGCTTTTCCCCGAAGGCACGCGCTCCCGGAACGGAACGATAAAAGATCCCAAGGGCGGGGTAGGCTTTCTTGCGGTTAAGGCAAAGGTGCCTGTAGTTCCTGTTTTCATAAGAGGGACCGACAGGGCGCTGCCGCATCATACAGTTTTTATAAGGTTTAAACGCGTTGAGGTCACGGTAGGCAAGTCCCTTAGGCCGGAGATGTTCGCAAAGGCGGGCGGGGAATATGATTATCTGGCGTTCAGCCAGGAGGTAATGAGAGAAATTGAAGAGCTTGGCAGAGAATAAGATCGAAGTTGCGCAATGCTCCGGGTTTTGTTTCGGGGTAAAAAGAGCGATGCGGATAGCCAAAGAGGCCCTTGATAAGAACAAGGACGCAGGTGTTTATTCCCTTGGCCCGATAATACACAATAACCAGGTCGTTGAAGAACTTACAAAGGAAGGTCTTAAGCCCGCGAGCCTGGACGATATAAAAAAGGGCGTAGTTGTTATTTCATCGCACGGCGCCGCGCCCAAAGTATTCTCGCAGATAAAGGCAAAGGGCCTGCGGGTTGTTGACGCGACCTGCCCGTATGTCATGTCAACCCAGAAAACGGTGGAGGCCTTAAGCAAGGACGGTTATTTCATAGTCATATTCGGGGACAGGCGCCATCCGGAAGTGGAATCGCTTATGGGGTTTTCAGGCGGGACAGCGGCAGTGGTAAAGGATGAAAAAGAGCTGGGGACAATAGAATTCCCGCATAAAAAAATAGGCATAGTCAGCCAGACAACGCAGCTTCCCGCGAATTACATTAAGGTGATCTCGGCCGTCATGGAAAAAGGTTTTTCAGAGATACGTATCTTTAATACGATATGCAGCGATACGCAGAAACGGCAGGAATCCGCTGCCGCGCTGGCAAAGGACTCAGACGTTATTGTTATTATAGGCGGGAAAATGTCCGCGAATACAAAAAGGCTGTTTGAGATCTGTTCAAACATCTGCAAGGGCACGTATCATATCGAGACTGCGGATGAATTAAAAAAAGCGTGGTTCAAGGGCGCGGGCCGTATCGGCATAGCGAGTGGGGCCTCAACGCCGGATTGGGTGATAGAGGAAGTAAAAAATAAAATCTTAATGATAAAGGAGGAAGGCATGGGAAATGGATAACATAAAAGAGGGTAATGATTTTGCTTCATTGTACGGCGCGTCCATAAAGTCGTTCAAGGAAGGGGATATTGTCAAGGGCCGGATCGTGGAGATCAGGGCAAAGGAAATACTGGTGGATGTGGGTTATAAATCCGAAGGAATAATACCCATATATGAATTCAGCGACCCGTCTTCAATAAAGGTGGGCGATGAAATAGAGGTACTCGTTGAATCCAAAGAAAACGAACACGGCATGCCCGTTCTTTCCTGGCAGAAGGTGCGTCGGGCCCAGGGCTGGGAGGCCGTGATATCAAGATATAAAGAAGGCAGTATGATACAGGGCAAGATAACCCGCAGGGTAAAAGGCGGATACATTGTTGACATAGGCGCTGACGCGTTTTTGCCGACATCCCTTGCCACGTTGAGGGGCCACCAGGATATAAACCAGCAGTTCGGCCAGGTCCTGGATTTTAAGATCGTCACGATAAATAAGCTCAGGAAGAATGTGGTCCTTTCAAGAAAAGATGCCCTGCAGCAGAAGTTATTCGAGGAAAAGGCCAAGGTCATAGCTGAACTTATAAAGGGCCAGATCGTGACCGGCAACGTGAAAAACGTCACTGACTTCGGCGCGTTCATAGACCTGGGCGGGGCAGACGGCCTCTTGCACATAACGGATATGAGCTGGGGCAGGATAAGCCATCCAAGCGAAGTCGTGAAAGTGGGAGACAGGCTTGAGGTAATGGTGCTGGACATTGATAAGGCAGCGGGCAAGATCTCTCTCGGCCTTAAACAAAAAAGCCCGAACCCGTGGCTTGATGTGGATACGAAGTTCCCTGTCGGTTCAAGGCTGAAGGGCAGGGTTACCAATCTTGCTCCTTACGGCGCCTTTGTCGAGCTAGAAAAAGGGATCGAAGGCCTTGTCCACGTTTCCGAAATGTCATGGAAGAAAAAGATAGCGCACCCGAACGAGATCTTAAAAGTGGGGGACGAGATTGAAGTGATCGTGCTGGATATAGACCGCCAGAACCAAAGGATCTCTCTCGGGATAAAACAGCTTGAGCAGGACCCGTGGGGCGACATAGAGGTAAAATACCCCGTGGGGACAAAGGTAAAAGGCAAGGCGCGCAACATTGTGGACTACGGCGTATTTGTCGAGCTTGAAGAGGGCCTGGACGGTCTTGTGCACATCTCGGATGTATCCTGGACAAAGAAGGTTGGCCACCCCAAAGAGATCTTTAAAAAAGGCGAGGAGATAGAGGCGGTTGTCCTATCTGTGGATAAGACGAACAGGAAGATCGCGCTCGGCATAAAACAGCTGACGCCTGATCCGTGGCCGGAGATCGCCAATGAGTTCCCATCAGGTATTGAAATAGAGGGCACGGTCACAAAGATCGTGAATTTCGGGGTTTTTGTGGAACTCAGGAAAGACCTGGAAGGGCTCATACATATAAGCGAACTTAAGCAGGAATCCGCCGCGAAACTGGACACGCTTTATAAGGTGGACCAGAAAGTGAAAGTGCGGGTTGTCAAGGTGGACGTGGAGCAGAAGAAGATCGCGCTCAGTAATAAAGACGTGTGACAGGTGTAAAGTGACAGACACTTGCAGGGGCGTATATGGTCAGGCAGTGTCAGTCACTTTATAATTTGCGGTCAAAGAATATGTTTTTTCCGGTTGCGCTAAGCGGTATGCCGATAGCCTGTTTTACTTCCTTATCAAACAGGCCAAGTTCAAGGCTAGCCCTGCCAATGGAATACATGAGCCGGTTGTCGATATGAAACCGGCCCGCTATTTCCGACGCTGAACCCAGGGCTATTCCCAGGTCCATGGAATTAAACGCGCAGATCCCGTCTTTTTCCTTCAACTCATTGCAGGTCTTAAATCCGCAAAAACCGCAATTCAACCCGGGCGGATTCGACTTTGCGCCAAGCACGACGCAAACCTTTACGTTCTCGATATTCCGGGAATCGCGTTCAAGGCTCGGCCTGTTCTCGCGTTTCGATATCTCGGCCATTTTCGGGATCAGGGATTTAACGTCTTTTTCGGTCAGGATCAAAACAGGGATATTATCTATGCCGCATGTCTTCGGCGCTGTCCTTGCCGCAGCGGCCATCAAATTCGCCACCTGCTCTATTGCCAAGATTTCAGCTTCGCCTGATTCTCGTATCATTTTACGGATCCCCCTTCGGTTACAATATATCATCCGGTAGTTTTTCTGTCAATTGCAAAGGTGTCAGACACCCTGTTGACGCTTTGATTTGATGTTAGTAAATAAAAAAGTTAAAAAAATAGCTTGTAATACGAAGTTTATATGATATACTTACTTCAGTCATGGGCTACAAAAGAAACGTAATAATTTTGGGAATATTTTTTATTGCAGCAGCCGGCGCGCGTCCCGCGTATTCTCTAAGACCACTTTCGGTTAAAGAAAAAAATATCGATCCGGTTCAGGCGCATCTTGAGGAGCTTGCCGCGCAGAAAACTAAGATCCTGGTAGGTATGCCGGTTATGGGTGCCACGATATTTCTGGGTGATACGCCTATGGTATTATCTGCGGAAGGCCTGACGGATCCCAACGGGAAGATTTATCCGCTCAGGCCGGGAAGAAACATAATTGGCAGGGAAAGCGGGATAGACGATAATTTTGATACGGTTTCAAGGATCCACGCGGAACTTGACCTCTCTGCGGATGGCAGGATAATACTGTATGACCTTTCCTCGACATATGGCACTCAAATAGGCTATAGCAGTGTCGGAGAGGTTGCGTTCGCGGACAGTAACGCGACCGTTGTTTTTGGAGGACAGAAGGGTGTTGAGATGGTTTTTGCAAGAAAAGACGGGGAGCTTTTTCTTAAGCCGGCGGTTATGCAGGGCCCCGCAGTAGTTAAATTTAAATTAAAACCGGGCGTGAACATGATAGGGAGCGCGCCGGGCAATACGGTAGTCCTTAAAGACACCGACCTGTCCGCAAAACATGCGATCGTATTCTTGGCTCCCGACATGAGTAGAGCTGTTATCTACAGTTGCGGAAAAAATACCGGGACGATTTTAAGGTTTATGCCGCTTGGAACGCCGCCGATCGCACCCCTTACGCCGACAGTGGTAAGAAAGGGGCCAACGGTAAAAGCTGCTGCAGCCCCCAAAGTGCCAACCGTGGTAAGACCGCCCGCATTAAGCCCAACCGTGGTGCGCAGACCCGGCGTAGTTGCCAACGTTGCTCCCGCTGTACCTCATTTAGTGCCAAGACTCGCGCCGCGGGTAATAGAATCCCC
>JAPLLL010000149.1 GCA_026387595.1 Candidatus Omnitrophota bacterium | reverse complement strand
CCTCGGTTGTGCCGCCTTTCGATGTGACCCTGGCCCTCAAGGCCCCGGCCTTCTCGCCGGTCTCCTTAAGGAGTTTTGCGCTGCCGAACGCGGTCTCAACTGCCAGTTTATGCGCAGTTTCCTTGTCCAGGCCGAGTCCGATCCCGGCTGTTGTAAGCACCTCCGTAAGATAGAAGAAATATGCGGGCCCGCTACCGCTTATAGCGGTCACGGCGTCCATAAGATCCTCTTTTACCTCTACGACTTGTCCGAGTTTTAAAAAGAGCGCTTTTGCTTCAGCAATATCCTTTTTAACGGCGAACGTTCCCTTGCAAATAGCAGATATGCCAGCACCTATCAATGCAGGCATATTAGGCATAACTCTGATAATGGCTATTTTTTTACCAAGCTGTTTTTCAATAAATTTCGTAGTAACTCCAGCGGCTATCGAAATTAATAGCGTGCGGGGGGGCAATTCATCTCTTATGTCGTCCAAGACCACTGTGATGTCTTTTGGCTTTACAGCCAAAATTAAAACGTCGACGCTCCTTGCCAATTTTTTATTATCTGAAGCGCTTTTTATGCTCTTTTTATCTATTGATGTAACGGTTTTTAGTTTGCCTTTATTTGTGTCGAATACAGAAATTATACCCAACCCAACTATTTTGTGCACAATAGCACTGCCCATATTGCCACATCCGCTTATCCCAATTTTTCTTTTCATAATCATTCCTTTTTGCTTGCAACCACTTATTCGGTCGCTACTCAGCGTAGCTACTACCACTCCTCCGGGGACAGGTTCCTTAGCTTCTGCATATTCCTTGGGTCGGAACCAGTCCCGACTGTCAATTTTGGGCGCTACTTCGTTACCCCTTCGAATATTGCCGTGCCTATCCGCACCATTGTCGCGCCTTCTTCTATCGCGACTTCATAGTCCTGGGACATGCCCATGGAAAGAGTCATAAGCTTTAAGCTGTAAGCTTTAAGCAGTGAATTGTTGATCTCTTCTTTTAATTCGCGCAACTTCACGAAATATGGCCGCGCTGCTTGGGGGTTTTCAACAACCGGCGCGATCGCCATAAGTCCGGACAACTTGATATTATATAGGCTTATCATATCCTTAGCAAGAACCATAAGTTTTTCGGGCGCAACGCCGAATTTTGTCGGCTCACCCGAAATATTTACCTCAATTAAAACATCCTGGACCTTATTTATTTTTGCCGCCTGTTTGTGTATCTCCTGCGCCAGCTTAAAGCTGTCCACGGAATGTATGAGGTCAAAGATCCTTACTGCGTCTTTTGCCTTGTTGGTCTGAAGATGCCCGATAAGATGCCATTTCGGTTTTAAGTTAGAAGTGTCGGGTTTTAGGTTATTGTATTTCTCAACTGCTTCCTGGACACGGTTCTCGCCTATGTCAGATACGCCCAGCGAGGCCGCAACTTTAATCTGCTCTATCGTCCTGCCCTTTGTTACACAGACAAGTTTTACGCTGCCGGGGTCCCTATTGACTTTTTTTGCGGCGATCGTTATCCGCTTAGTGACAGCGGCCAGATTCTCGGATATCATCCCCTATCTCCCAAGCGTAAAATGGTACGTCAAATAGAACATGATGCTCAAATACTCAAGCACCACCCCTTTTATATCATCTTCCCTCCTCCACCACTGCCTTGGGCTAAAGCCCTTGGAATGCGCGGAGGCGTTATATATCTTCACGCCGGAGTGCCCGAATATCCATCTTGCGGTCATCAGGGCCCGCCGCATGTGGTAATCGCCGGTCACTAATATTATGGAACGGAAATTATTTTTTAATGCTATGTCTTTTACCGCTTTAAGCTCGTCAAATGTGCTTGTAGCCGTTTCGCCTCCTATAATAATATCGGCCGGTTGCACGCCTCTTGATTCAAAGAATGCGGTGTATGCGTCTTTTTGCGCAATATTCTGGTTCAGGACCTTCTTCGCAAAGATAAGGGGTCTATTTTCTTCTTCGAGGATCTTGATTATCCTTGGCGCCAGCCTCTGTTTATATAATTCTACAGCTTTATCTTCTCTCTGGGCCAGCCAATCCCCGGATAATACCGCTATGGCATCTGCTTTTTTAACATTATCAGCAGGCGCGAGAAACTGCGCAGGAAGCGGAAGCCAAAGCGCGTGCGTTGCAGCCGCCAAAACTACCGCAATAAGGACTGCCCAGACTTTTTTATGCGCTTTTTTCATTGCCACATATTATAACACTGAAGATATTGCGTGTATAACATAATCTTATTATGGGCCATTTTTCCTATGGGTCATCGTGAGATTAAAAATCCCATTGTGGGCTTGACATTTGTATATCACTATGATATACTTACTATGGAGGTAATAAATATGTCTATAACAATGAATAAGGAACTGCTTATACGAATGCCCACATCGTTGTACCAAGAAGTGTCAAAACTGTGCAAAAAAAGGTATATGTCCATATCCGCCTTTGTTAGAGAATTGCTGCTTGAACAGTTGGAAGCACCTCTGACCAAAGAAGAAGAAGGTATAGTTGCCAAGGCTGAGGGTCAATACCTAAAAGGGAAAGGAGTTAACTGGAGAAAGATAAAGCGTGGATAGATTTGAAGTAATACTTATGCCGTCCGCCCTAAAATTCTATCAAACCTGCCATGT
>JAPLLL010000125.1 GCA_026387595.1 Candidatus Omnitrophota bacterium | reverse complement strand
CTTGAAAAAATCTGTTCAAAACCATAATCGTTTCCTATGGCGGTAAGCGCGGAGGTGTCGGTTGTAAGCGCCACTGCGGGTATGGCCCGCCTTTCCTTTTTGAACCTGCCTATGAGTTCAGCCGCCATATGCTGGCTGTCTGCAGCGCTTCCGCCGTTACCGATAATATAAATGGTTCCGCCCTTCTTTGCGGCTGAGATCATTTTATCCGCGATCTTTTGGATTTCAAGGGCATGCCTTATCAGGCCCCGGTTTACCTGCGCGCTTTCGGTTAAGATCTTTTTGATCTTTTGTGTGTTTTCCATGATTTATCCGAAGAAGATCTTTGCTATATTATAAAGGTCCAGATCCACGGTTTTAAGCTCTCCAACCGCCTTTTCAATGGGTACGGCCTCGATCTTGTTGCCCTGCAGGCTTACCATCTGCCCGAACTTTTTTTGCAGGACAAGTTCCACTGCCTTTACGCCGAACCGCGTGCCGAGCACACGGTCAAACGCAGAGGGCGTTCCGCCGCGCTGGATATGGCCCAATACGGTTACCCTTGTTTCAAGGCCGGTTTTTTCCTCGATAAGTTCGGACAGTGTCTGGCCGATGCCGCCGAGCCGCACATGGCCGAAGGAATCCAGTTTTTCTTCCTGTGTAACCAGCTGGCCTTTTTTGAATTTTGCGCCTTCCGCCACTACGATAATGCTGAAGGTCTTGCCCTGTTCGCGGCGTTTCTTTATCAGGCTGTAGACCTCCTCCACGTCTATCGGGATCTCAGGGACGAGGATTATATCCGCCCCGCCGGCCATACCTGCGTATACCGCTATCCAGCCCGCGTGCCTTCCCATTACTTCGCACACGATAATACGGTGGTGGCTTTCGGCTGTTGTGTGCAGCCGGTCCACCGCCTCAGTTGCTATGTTGACGGCGGTGTCAAAACCGAATGTAAAATCAGTGCAGGAGAGGTCATTATCAATGGTCTTGGGCACGCCGACCACATTTACGCCTTCCTTATACAACTTTGCCGAAACGCCGAGCGTGTCCTCTCCGCCGATAGCGATAAGCGCCTCAAGGCCCAGTTTTTTGATATTGGCCTTTACCTTTTCCACGTCTTCAGGTTTTTTATACGGGTTTGTGCGGCTGGTGCCGAGTATTGTGCCGCCGCGCGGCAAGATCCCCGAAACCGCCCTTAGATCAAGCGGCATTGTCTCGTTTTCGATCAGGCCTTTCCACCCGTTCTTGATCCCGATGACTTCTATGCCTTCGTGATATGCCCGCTTCACCACAGCCCTTATAACAGGGTTCAAGCCGGGGCAATCGCCTCCACCTGTCAGCATTCCAATCCGTTTCATGTCAATTCTCCTTCGATTTTTCTAAATTTTACTCCAGTAAAAATCGTCCCGAGCCCCTATTGTTTTACTCTTTACGGCAACAGGTTCCTCTATGCCGAGCATGTCCTGGATATTCCCCTTTATGATATGCTGTATTTTTTCCGTTATGCCCGGGATGTTTGTATCGGAATAAAGCACAAGGCGGATGGTTATATCAACCCCTTTTTTAGTCGCGATTACATCGGGCCTGAGTTCTTTTATTTCAGGCAGTTGCCGTGTTATCCTCTTTATAAAATCCTCTATTGCGCTTAACGAGATCGTTACCCTGCCGTCGGGATTGTCAAACGCTATTGTCCGCTCCATCTGCATCCTGGATATAATGATCTGAAGGACCAGCAATGTCACGACAATAAGCAGGCCGCCCGTTACCCCGATGATCCAGCGCATATTCGGGGTATTGTAAACAAAATCCACGGTATACATAGCCAGTTCTTTTGAAAAAACTCCGGCTGCAACCATGACCAGTAAAATCCCGCCTATTAAAAAAAGGATCGAATAAAAAATAATTGTGATATTAGAGATAATTCTCATGTGTGCCTCCTCAATTTCTATTGCTTACATTTTGGAAATTGATCCCGAGCCATTGAATTTTTTATGTATGGCGAGGGACTTTACTTTATCTCCACACCCTTGACCTTAATGTGGACATCCGCTGCTGACAAGCCCGTGGTTTTTTCAACCACGCGTTTTATATTTTCCTGCACGTTTAATGCGACGGCAGGGATGTTTACGCCGTAATTTACCACGATCCCCACACAGACCGAGACTTCGTTATTGCCCTTGAAATCTACTCGTATCGGGTATGGGGCGAATTTTCCCTTTGTCAGAAAACGCAGCGCTTTGGTAATGAGATTGCCGCTTATCCGGTTTACGCCTTCCGTGTCTTTTGCCGCCAGGGATGCGACCTGCGCGATCACGTTTTTATGTATTTTTATCAGCCCGTAATCGGTTCTTCGTTCATCGGTTTGCGTCATTTTACCTCCTGCTGCATAAACAGCCTCTCAACGAAATCTGTGGAGAATTTGCCTCTCAGGAAAGACGGATTACTCAGTACCTTTTTGTGGAAAGGGATCGTAGTTTTTATAGGCTCTATCACGAATTCATCCAGCGCCCTCTGCATTGTCTGGATCGCTTCTGAACGCGTCCTGCCGTAAGCTATGAGTTTTCCTATCATGGAATCGTAATAAGGCGATATAACATAGCCCTGGTAGGCGTGGGTATCAACCCTGATCCCGGGCCCTCCCGGCGGTATGAATGTCTCTATCTTTCCGGGCGACGGCGAAAAATCATTATCGGGATCCTCCGCGTTTATACGGCATTCTATCGCGCTGCCTTTGAATTCAATATCTTCCTGCTTGAACGGGATCTTTATCTGCCATTTTATAAGGTCGACCGAACTGACCATCTCGGTCACCGGATGCTCGACCTGTATCCTTGTGTTCATTTCCATAAAATAAAAACTGCCGTCCTCGTCCAGTAGGAATTCGACCGTGCCGGCATTAACATAATTTGCCGCCTTGGCTGCCTTGACCGCCATCTCCCCCATCTTTTTGCGCGTCTTCGCGTCTGTTGCGGGAGACGGCGACTCCTCTATTAATTTTTGGTGGCGCCTCTGTATGGTGCAGTCCCTTTCGCCGAGGTGCACCATGTGGCCGTGTTCATCGCCCAGGATCTGGATCTCCACGTGCCTGGGCCGCTCTATGAATTTTTCAATGTATATTGAAGGGTTGCCGAAAGCCGCTTCAGCTTCGCGCTGCGCCGTAAGAAATGCGCTAATAAGCCTGACATCGTTATGACATACGCGCATCCCTTTTCCTCCTCCGCCCGCCGCCGCCTTTATGATCACGGGATACCGCAGCCTCTTTGCGATCTTTAAGGCCTCTTCTTTGTCTGTTACGATCCCGGCGCTGCCGGGTATGATCGGAAGGCCCGCGCGCTTTGCGGTTTCTTTCGCAGCCATCTTGTCGCCCATAAGGCTTATGGTTTCGGAAGACGGGCCGATGAATTTTATCTGGCAGGATTCGCAGATCTCCGCAAAATGAGAATCCTCGGCCATGAATCCGTAGCCGGGATGGATCGCCTCCACATCCGCGATTTCCGCGGCGCTTATGATATTGGGGATGTTAAGGTAGCTGTTGCTTGCCTGCGCGCCGCCGATGCACACCGCTTCGTCGGCAAATCTGACGTGCAGCGAATTCTTATCCGCCTCCGAGTACACCACAACGGTCCTTATGCCGAGCTCTTTACAGGCGCGGATGACCCTGAGCGCTATCTCTCCCCTGTTTGCGACTAATATTTTTGAAAACATTATACCGGTTCCACCAGAAACAATACCTGTCCGTACTCTATGGGCTGGGCATTTTCCACGAGCCGCTCGACTATTTTGCCCTTAACCTCTGATTTGATTTCGTTCATCAACTTCATTGCCTCGATAATGCAAAGCACCTGTCCCACTTCAATCGTTGAGCCGACTTCAATATAGGGTGCCGATTCAGGAGACGGCGCTGCATAAAATGTGCCGACCATCGGCGCTTTGATCTCGATCAGTTTCCTTGCCGGTTCCAAAGCCGGTTTTGCGTCTGCCGGCTGGGCGCCTGCGCCCGCCTTTTGCATATATCCTGCCGGAACAGATTCTATGCTCTGTATAAAACCCCCTTCGGGAAGCCGTTTCAGCTTAATCCGCATCCCTTCGCGCTCTATTTCCAGTTCCAGGAGGTTGTTCTCGTTCATCAGGGTGATTAATTCTTTTATTTCTTTCAGGTTCATGCTTACCTCACTCTCTCTACGTAACGGCCTGTCCGGGTATCCACTTTTATCACCTCGCCGGACTCTATGAATAAAGGCACCTGTATGGTAATGCCTGTTTCTAATTCCGCGGGTTTTGTTCCGCTTTTGGCGGTATCGCCTTTAATGCCCGGTTCGGTGGACACGATCTTCAGGTCCACAAACAAGGGCGGCATTACACTGATTATTTCTCCCTCGTGCACAGCCGCGGTTATCTCTGTATTATCCTTTAAAAAATCGATCGAATGCCCCAGCATCTCTTTGCCCACCACGATCTCTTCATAGCTTTCCTGATCCATGAAGTGGTAATTAGGGCCGGAATGGTACATAAACTGGAGGCTTTTCTCGTCTACATACACGTCCTCGATCTTTTCGACTTCCCTGAAGGTGCGCTCGATTACCGTATCGATCCGCAGATTGCGCAGTTTTGTCCTGACAAAGGCGCCGCCTTTTCCCGGCTTTATGTGCTGGAACTCTTCCACGACAAAAAGCTGGCCGTCCAGTTTTATGTAGAGCCCTTTGTTTATGTCATTTGGGGATATCATCTGTTAATACCTGGCATCCTTTCGTTGTAACGAGGGCCATATCCTCTATCCTTACGCCTCCCAGGCCCTCAATGTAAATACCCGGCTCGATCGTTATTACCATGCCGGGCTTTAAAATAGTCTCGCTTTTTGAAGAGATCCGCGGCGATTCGTGGACCGACAGGCCTATCCCATGGCCGAGGCTATGCCCAAAGGCCTTTCCGAACCCTTTGGATTCGATAAACCCGCGCGCCACCCTGTCCACTTCTTTCGCGGAAACCCCCGGCCGTATAAGCGCTATTGCGCGGCGCTGAGCCTCTTTACACGTGTTATAAATATTGTATAATTGCTGCTGTATTTTACCCAAAAAGCACACCCGTGTCAAGTCGCAGTTGTAAGAATCAACCTTTACGCCGAAATCTATCAATACGGGCTCATTTTTGCGCAGGACCCTGTTCGTGGGGGCAGCGTGCGGCCGGGAGGCGCGCTCGCCCGCGGCCACTATCGTGCTGAAGGCCTCCTCCTCAGCCCCGAAGTCGGCTATGAGGCAGTTTAATTCGCGGTAAAGCTGGGCTTCGGTTTTGCCGGGACGTAATTTTTTCGTAAAAGCAAAAAACACTTTTTTCGCTATGCCCACGGCTTTTTTTATCTTGCGTATTTCATCCGCATCTTTTATCATGCGCATATTTTCGGCAATCCCGCTTAACGGCGTAAATTTGATGCCCTTCTTGTTCAGCGCATTTTTAAAAGCG
>JAPLLL010000009.1 GCA_026387595.1 Candidatus Omnitrophota bacterium | reverse complement strand
CTAAAAGTGTTTTAAATGTCGCGAGCGACATATTACCTTTGGACCGTGTCATCGTATGCGGTATAGGACAGGTGACGCACTCCAGGAAACAGGTATTTGTAGCCTCAATCGCGATGATACGGGGAAGCCTGGCATTGATCAGGCTCGTCACGACCGGCGTAAAATATTTTGCTATTTTATTCGCGATCATAATTACGCCCTGGACTTAAAAAATATACTATCGAGCAGGAGGCTAATATTATGACAAACGGCATTGCAGGGATAGAGTATCTGGGAGTGGCAAACGTGAAAAAATGCGATATCGCGTAAAACAATACGGGCATAATCAGGTAGCGGACCAGATCCCTTTTTCGGCCGACCTGTCTGTACGCCGCGCGTATCCCATAAAAACCCAGAAACACGATAACCGAATTGACTAGCAGGAGGAATAGTTTGGAAAAAAATATGAGGTAATCCCCTTTTTTAAGGTAATTCACCAAGCTGTCTGACATGGAATAAAAAATGTTGCTGTGGCCAGTAAGCCAAAACCGAAAAGGCCTTTTGCAACACATCTTTAAATATATAAACGGGTGTTCCCTCAGGTTGTTCATTCCTGCTTTTAATAGGTCTCTATCCGCTTCCGCGAAATCCCTGCCTTTTAAAATAGACACCAGGGGCTCCTCGGAAGTGTGCCATTCCTGCCAATCCTCTTTCCATGTGGACAACCAGACGGTATCCCCGAAATGCGACGAGATCGGTATGATCCTGTGCGACACCTTATAGTTCCTGAAGGTCCACACGGAGATGACAAGGAGCATCGCAACGGCCATGATGAAAACGGACCTTAAAACGCGCTTCCCGGGCGAGCCAGTTGACAATAACATGAAGAACAGGATAATAAAGAGCAAAAGTTGTTCCGAACGCACCAGGCACGCGTATCCCGCTAAAACCCCGAGACCCAAAGATTCTGCGATCTGACCCCTGAAAAAAATTATACTCAGGATGAACAGCGGAAGTAAAAACGCGGTAACGGTCTGCGGGGACAAATACCCGGAATAACCTATGAATGCGGGATAAAAACATGTGATCACGGCCGATATCAACCCAACCCTGGCATTGAATATTCTTTCGGCTATCAGATACACCACCGGTATCATCAGAGCGGTAAGCACTGATTGCACTATCCTTACGGCGACCACATTCCCCAGCCCGAAGATTCTGTAAATAGCACAGATAAAAAACGGATAACCGGGGGGCCTGTACATATCGGGCTTACCGGGGGCAATCTCGTACCCTTTCTCGGTTGCCAAATTGTAGGCAAGCACGGAATACCCTTTAGCGTCGCTTGTAATTTCGACTTGCGGAACAAGCAACACGTAAACAAGCCGCAATATTAATCCGATAGCAAAAATCGAAAGCACTTTCCCTGTCATTTTATATTCTTTCCTTATTGAAACTTTACTTCTCGAAATCCATGTAAAATTGCACCATAAACTCAATGTAACCTCATTTTGCCACTTTTTGTGAGAAGCTGAACTTTTTTTATTACCTCCAAATACCTTGGCGCATTTACTTTAACAGAATAGTTTTCTTCAATAGTGTTCCTTGCGGCAAACCCCATGCGTTTACGCAATCCCGGGTTTTCTATTAATTTTGTTATTTTATCCATCCACTCCTCGTCGCTTTCTGCTAAAAAGCCGTTTTCCCCATCCTTGATGAACCTCAATACGGCGCCGATACGCGTGCATACCGGAGGTATGCCTATGCCCATATACTGAAGGGCCTTGAGCCCGCCTTTGCCCATGACCCACTCGTCCTTAGGCAAAGGGTAAAGCCCTATATCGATATCCTGCAAGTCCTCTACCTCTGCATCCATGGACCAGTCTTTTGCCTCTATATCTAACCCTTCTATCCTAAAATTTTTGTCCCCGATCACTTTTATGCGCACATCGTACCTGCCGGCGATATTTTTTAACACATCTTTCAGAAGCAGGAGGTATTTTGACGTGCTGTGGCTTCCCGACCAGCCAACACAGATCTTTCCGCCTGGTCCTTTATTTTTAATGAAATATTTATCCGTATCTACGGTCGGAGGTATGCAGGTTATATTTGCGTTGAATCTTCTGGCAAACTCCGCCAGATAATCGGTAACAACAATGACGTGGCTGCTCAACCTGATTATTTCCGGTATTTTTCCTGCGCATTTTAAAAATTGCGTGGACTTGTTAGCATCGCTTGAATGCGGTAGATAAATAACATCGTCAATATCGTAAACGATGGGTTTTTTCATCATGTGAAATATTTGTTCAAAAACAGGTGGCCCGAACGGCGCCACTTCCAGATGCAGATAAATAATATCGAAATGCCTCGACCTAAAGATATCCTTAACACGGCGCGCGTAGCCCTGTATAACATACCAGCACTTTTTCAGGTAGTGTCCGCGTTCATACAGTATTTTTCTAAATGCAGTGGAAATAAAAGGAGAAAATTCTATCTCGATGCCATTAGCCTTAAAATGCGTAAAATATTGCTCAAATTTAAGGCGCTGGCTAGGCGCTACATCTTTCGGATACGGAACAATAAACAGAATTTTCAAGCAAGTATCCTTTCGTATATTTGGCGATACTTTTCAACGCCCATATCCAAAGAAAGCGCGTCCTCGGCCACTTTTCTGCAGCGCGCCTTTAAGGATTCGCCTTCCCTGAGCAGCTCACGCAGTTTGTTAACGCCTTTTTTATAAGCCACTGGCGTGAAATCATCGATTATGACACCTATATTATTTTTCTCCACGATCGCGTCAATATCGCCTATCCCCCTGTTTACTACAACCGGCAGGCCACAGGCGAGATATTCACCGAATTTTGTGGGGAAAGAGGCGGTTTTAGAAAAACAGGGTTTTAGGCAGCCTCCCTGCTTGACTGGGATACGACTATAAAAACCGAATTTGCAAAAGTTTTCGCCAGCTCATTATAAAAATCGACCATTTCAGAAAACATGTACCATGTGCCCAAAGAACCTATATATATGATCGCGAACCTGTTTCCAAGCGAGTGCATTGTCGCCAAGGCCCTATTGACCGTTTTGTTCGGCCTAAATTTTTCCAGATCGGTGCATGTCGGTATTACGGTAATATTTTTAAGCCCATAATCGTGCGCAATAAGACTTTTGATCTTATCGGTAATGACAACAACCTCTTCCGCGTGCCTTAAAAAGTACTTCTCCGCCGCGGTAATAACCTTATAGGCCGGCGAGTTGGGCCGCCACAGGCCGGCATCGACATATTCTTCCGCCATAAGCCCTCTCATGTCAAAAATCATCTTTTTGCGTAAAAGGATTTTTGGCGCATACCCAATCAGGGCGCAAAACGTGCCCCTGGCGTGAATAACGTCTATCCTTTCCCT
>JAPLLL010000107.1 GCA_026387595.1 Candidatus Omnitrophota bacterium | reverse complement strand
TCGGTGCTTAAGCAAAGAAAGACAAGGCCCTTTCTTTTTGATACAAGCGTCATATACAAAGGCCAAAGGCAGAATGCGGTTGACCACCTTACGCTTGCCAACAATAAGGGATTCGGCTATTCAAGAGTCGGTGCGCCGTTTATAATAGCGGACGGCCCCTTCGGCGCGGACGGCAGGGAATACCACATAAAGTCCAAATATATATCAAAAATAAAAACACCTTCGTTCGTAGGTACGACTGACAGCGTGGTGGTCCTTTCGCACGTAACAGGCCATATATTGTCGGGGTTTGCCGCCGCGATAAAAAATGTGGCAATGGGTATGTGCTGCAAGCCAACGAAACAGGTGCAGCATTCATCTGTAAAGCCCTCGGTCTTTGCTGACAAGTGCACCTCCTGCGGTTCTTGCCTTAAGATCTGCCCCGTTGAGGCGATCTCATGGAAAGACAGGAAGGCGTTTATAGACAAAAATATCTGTATAGGCTGCGGGGAATGCTTGTGTGCGTGCAATTTTGATGCTGTCTCTATCAGCTTTGAGGAAGAGGTGGAGGTATTCTGCAGCAGGATAGCCGAAACAGCGGGCTTCATTATGTCCAAGTTCAAAAACAGGTTTTTCATAAATTTCGCTTTGGATATAACAAAGGAATGCGACTGCATATCGTCAAAGAATGACGAGATAATAAGCCGCGACTTAGGGATCCTTGCGTCAACCGATATGGTAAGCGTGGACAAGGCGACCGTGGACCTTGTGAATAAGGAGAAAGACGTATTTCTGGAGGCGCAAGACAAACGCGAATATCACGGCATGCTGGAACACGCCGCCAAGGCGGGCTTTGGCAATCTTGAGTATAATTTAAAAAGCATATAACGAAAAAATTTACATTTGCGCTGTTTTGGTTTAATGATATAATAACACCACAATATGGCAAAAAAGTTTCCTACAACAAGTAAAAATTTAAGGGCCTGGGTCAATAAGATGGCGCGCATGTGCCAGCCCGACGATATCGTCTGGGTAGACGGCTCCGATGCCCAACGCATGCGCCTTGAACAGGAAGCCATTGTCTCGGGCGAGCTTGTCCAGCTGAACAAAGAAAAGCTGCCGGGCTGTTTCCTGCACAGGACCGCTGCGGACGATGTTGCCCGCACAGAGCATCTTACATTTATCTGCACGAAGAAAAAACACGACGCGGGCCCTACCAATAACTGGATGTCGCCCGGGGTCGCATACAGGAAAGCGAAGACGATTTTCGCCGGCGCGATGAAGGGCCGCACGATGTATGTTATCCCGTTTTCAATGGGGCCTGTTGGCTCGGAATTTAGCAAGATCGGCGTTGAGCTTACGGATTCCCGTTACGTTGTCCTTAATATGCTTGTAATGACACGGGCAGGAGAACAGGTCCTGCGGCAGCTTGAAAAAAACGGAGAATTTACAAAATGCCTTCACTCCAAAGCTGAGCTGGATATAAAGAAAAGGCTGATACTTCATTTTCCCGAAGATAATACTATCTGGAGTGTTGGCTCAGGCTACGGCGGCAATGTGCTTTTGGGCAAGAAGTGCCTGTCTTTGCGCATAGCAAGCTGGCTTGCGAAAAAAGAACGCTGGTTTGCCGAACATATGCTTATCATGGGTATAGAAAAGCCCAACGGCCGCATTGAATACATAGCCGCCGCATTTCCGAGCGCCTGCGGCAAGACAAACCTGGCAATGCTTGTTCCGCCGGAAGGCCTTAAGGTAAAAGGCTACAGAATATGGACCGTGGGGGATGATATTTCATGGATGCGTGTTGATTCCGACGGTTCGCTGTGGGCGATCAATCCTGAGACAGGATTTTTCGGCGTTGCCCCGGGAACGAATTCCAAGACCAACCCGAACATGGTGGCAACCATAAAGAAAAACACCATATATACGAACGTGGTTTTAAAATCGGATAGGACAGTATGGTGGGAAGGCGCAGATGGAGAGGCCCCGGCCGAAGGGATTGACTGGCTGGGAAAGCAGTGGAAGCCCGGCATGAAAGACGAAAAAGGGAATATTATAAAAGGGGCTCATCCGAACAGCCGTTTTACAGCCCCTATAGCGAATTGCCCGTCAGCATCATTCAGGATAGACCAGCATCACGGCGTGCCTATTTCCGCGATCATATTCGGAGGCAAGCGCGCGCGTCTTGCGCCGCTGGTCTATGAATCATTCAACTGGCAGCACGGCGTATTTATGGGCGCTACCATGGGCTCAGAGCTTACAGCCGCGCAGATGGGCCAATTAGGCCAGGTCAGGCGTGACCCCATGGCAATGATACCGTTCTGCGGCTATAACATGGCAGGCTATTTCAGGCACTGGCTGGATATGGGCCAAAAGATGGCAAAACCGCCCAGGATCTTCCATGTAAACTGGTTTAAAACCGATGAGAACGGTAAATTTCTATGGCCGGGATTCGGTGAAAACCTCAGGGTCCTTGAATGGGTGCTGGACCGTTGCAATGGAAAGATCGAAGCCGAGAAAACCGCCATAGGTTACGCACCGCGGTCTTCGGACATCGACATGACAGGCCTGCACGTGCCGGAAGGCACCCTTGAAAAACTGATGTCGATCGACCCAAAAGAATGGCTTGAAGAATCAAAAGGCATAAAGAAATTCTTTAAGCAGTTTAAAAAAGACCTTCCCGAAGAACTGTGGCAGGAATTTGAAACACTGCAGCAGCGGCTGAAATCAAATGCCTGAAAAAACGATCCTCACAACCGATCTCAAAGACCTTAAATTTTTCAAACGCGGCAAGGTAAGGGATATCTATGACCTTGGCGACAAACTGCTTATAATCTCAACCGACAGAATATCCTGTTTTGATGTCGTGCTTCCTAACGGCATACCCAATAAAGGAAAGGTGCTTACGTCCCTGTCCAAATTCTGGTTTAGCCTTATTAAGGACATAATCCCGAACCACCTGATAAGCACCGATGTAAAGGATTTCCCGAAAGAAGCGCAAAAATATAAAGATATACTCGAAGGCCGTTCGATGCTTGTAAAAAAATCGAACCCGCTGCCGGTTGAATGCGTTGTGAGAGGTTATCTGTCAGGTTCGGGGTGGAAGGAATACAAAGAGAGCTCCTCTATCTGCGGGGTAAAGCTTCCCGCAGGGCTTAAGGAATCGGATAAACTGCCTGAGCCTATATTTACTCCCGCTACAAAAGAGGACCGTGGCCACGATATCAATGTGAACCAGAAGCACATAGAGGGTGTCGTGGGTAAAAAGACCACGGACCGCCTTGCTGAGCTGAGCATAGCTATTTATAAAAAGGCAGCCGACTATGCGGACAAGAAAGGCATAATAATAGCGGACACAAAGTTTGAGTTCGGAATGTCAGGAAATGATATTATATTGATAGATGAGGTATTGACCCCGGATTCCTCCAGGTTCTGGCCCAAGGACCAGTACTTACCGGGCAGGGCCCAGCCGAGTTTCGATAAGCAGTTCGTAAGGGATTATCTCGAGACCCTGGATTGGAATAAAAAACCGCCCGCCCCCCAATTACCTGACGATATCATCGTCAAAACCAGCCAGAAATACTTACAGGCCTTAAAGTCTATTACAGGGTAGCGGACGGTTTTTTAAAAGAGCTATCCTACTTATTTCAGCTTATTCAAGAAGTCGTTCACGCCCCTGGCTACGATATCTTTGCAGCCAAGTCCGAACGCTATGGCGAATCCCGCGCCCAAGCTCAGCACTATCACGCTGATCACCTGCGTGATGATCGCAGTGCCTATCTTAAGCTGTTCTACGGCGATTGCTACGCTGAATACGATCAGGACGGTCTTTACCAGCTGGGTAAGCAAATTCGCCTTCTTGACCCCGGCATTCTTTGTCGCAGTCAATACGATGCTGCCCAGAAAAGACGCTACAAATGTTCCTGCCGCAAGGATCAGCACTGCCGCTATGATATTCGGTATATAGGCTATCAGCCTTGCTATAAGTACCATTGCAGCTGTGAATTTCAGCGCCTGTGCCGCTGTGGCCATGACCATCAGGATCAGCGCCCAATAGATCAGCGTGCCAAGCACCTCTGACAGGGCGGCTTTGATCTCACCCATCCTCATCATGTTTGCCAGGCCGGACTTCTCCGCAGCTACATCGAGCTTCGAGAGTTTCAGCACCCTTACAATGATGTCTGCTATGACCTTTGCTAAGAGCACTCCGACCAGCAGTATTACGATAGCCGCTATGACATTGGGCACATACCCCCACATCTTTACAGCCATCGTTTGGACTGGTTCCCTTACTGGCGTAACCCAATCTCCCATAATACACCCTCCTTTCGTATTACCTACTATTATTCCTAACTTGTTTACCTTAAAGTTACCTGATATTTAGCGTTTTGTCAAATAAATTTGCCCGGCCCGCTTTAAAAAGGTTGTTTTTTGTATATAGGAATGATATCATGATGTGTATTGATATTTGAAAGGAGAGGCCATGAAAGCCATATTCCTGGGTACGAACGGCTGGTACAATACCGATACGGGCAATACAACCTGCATATTGGTCCAGGCCAGGGACGCCCATATAGTATTTGACGCTGGGGACGGCTTTTATAAGCTGGACCGCTATATAAAAGACTCAAAACCCATACACCTGTTCATAAGCCATATACATCTGGACCACATAACCGGCCTGCACACAATAAATAAGTTCAATTTCAGCCAGGGCATAAAGATATACGGCACAAAAGAAACGCTTGAGCTTATATTGGAGCTTATAAGGCCGCCTTATTCCATAGAACTTGGCAAATTGCCGTTTAAAGTTGAATTTGTTGAGATAGTGGAGGGCACCTATGATTTTGGGTTTGGCCTGGAGGCGCGTAAGCTATTCCACTCCGTGGAATGTCTTGGCTACCGGATACAGGCTGACGCTAAAACCGTATCTTATTGCACAGATACCGGTATTTGCGACAATGCCGCAGTGCTGTCAAAGAATGCGGACCTGTCCATGTTTGAATGCGCCTTAAAGTCAGGCCAGGATGACAAGGCCTGGCCTCACCTTACCCCTCATGCCGCGGCCAATATAGCCAAAGCAGCCGGGGCAAAAAAGATGGCCCTTATACACTTTAATCCGTTCCTGTACCCTGCTATGGATGACAGGATAACCGCAGAGAAAGAGGCAAAAGAGATATTCCCGGGCGCATTTTATACCAGGGATGGCCTGGAAGTTTCAGTATAAAACAGGAGGCCGCAATGAATAAAGCAAAGCTGATGAAGGTTGTGAACCCGCTATTGTTATTATCCGCGATCATCCAGATGCTGACCGGCGTATTTCTTTTCTTTAACCTATTCGCAAAGCAGTTGAGTTTTATGAGCAGCCTGCACGAATATAACGGCATTATATTTACAGCCCTGGTTTTGATCCATATATGGCTTAATTGGAGATGGTTTTCCGCGGTATTTTTTAAAAAGGCAAAGTGACCAGGATCATTGCAGTTACGGGCAAGGGCGGAACAGGAAAAACCACGGTAGCGGCGCTTATAATAAGGGCCATTCTGGATAAGAAGGCGGGCTCTGTCCTGGCTGTGGACGCTGACCCGAACTCAACTTTAGGCGAGACCCTTGGGATCAAGGTAAAGGACACGATAGCCGGTATCTGCGAAGATACGCGCGCCAAGCTCGATAAACTTCCCGCCGGTATGTCAAAGGACCGCTACATAGAATACAGGATCCATGAATCGCTTGCAGAGGAGAAGGGCATTTCGCTTCTTACCATGGGCAGGCCCGAAGGGCCGGGCTGCTATTGCTATGTAAACAGCCTTCTGCGCGATATGCTGAAGGGCCTGAGCGACGGATACGATTTTACCGTGATAGACAACGAAGCGGGCATGGAACATATAAGCCGCAAGACCGCTTCCAGGATAGACATATTATTTGTCGTAAGCGATTTCAGCGTAATGGGCGTAAGGAGCGCCCTTCGAATACACAAACTTGTGTATTCGCTGGGTATAGATGTGGGCAGAAGTTTTCTTGTCGTGAATAAGGCAAAAGGAGCGTTAAGCCCCCAGATCGAACTTGAGGTAAAAGATTCCGGCCTTAATCTGGCGGGCATCCTTGCGTTTGAGCAGGGGATAGAAAACCTGAGCCTTCAGAATAAGCCGTTGTTTGATCTGCCGGCCAGTGCGGATATTATGAAAAGCATAAACAGGATAACGGAGGAAAAGATATGCCGGGTAAAATAAATATAGATGCGTACAGCCTGCTTGAGACGGTAAGAAAACAACGGCCGGTCGTCCACCACCTTACGAACTGGGTCACTATTTATGACTGCGCTAATGTAGTCAAGGTATTGGGCGCCTCTCCTGTCATGGCGCACGCAAAAGAAGAAGCAGCGGAAATGGCGTCTATCGCTTCCGCGCTGGTTTTGAATATAGGCACGCTTACGGATGATCTTATCGAAGCGATGAAGATAGCGGCAAAAAGCGCCAATAAAAAAGGCATACCGGTTGTGCTGGACGCCTGCGGGTGCGGAGCAACCCAATTGCGCAATAAAAAGACTTTTGAGTTATTGGATGAAACGCGGATAGACATCATAAAGGGGAATGCGTCCGAGATAGCGAAAGTGGCCGGCGAAAACGTAAGGACAAAGGGCGTAGACGCGACAAAAGTGGAAAAGGACCTGATACAGATAGCAAAAGAGCTTGCCGCAAAGCGCAAGGCAACTGTCGTGATAACCGGGGCAGAAGATATTGTTTCGGACGGCAAGAAGCTTTACATCGTAAAAAATGGCCATGAGATGATGTCGCACATCGTTGGTACGGGCTGCATGGCCGCGTCTGTTATCGGGACATTTGCCGCAGTGGAAAAGGATCTTGCGCTGGCTGCCGCGTCCGGGCTGGTATGTTTTGAAGTCGCTTCCGAGTGCGCCGTAAAGGGCTCTGTCGGGCCGGGGACATTTAAGGAAAAACTGTTTGACTATTTGTATCACCTTGATAAAAAAACGATAGACAGCATGCAGAGAGTAGAAGGATGAAAAGATCATTTACGCTGATTGAACTGTTGATAGTGATTGTCATAATCGGGATAATCGCTACGCTGGCGACCCAAGAGTTTCAAAAAGTGATGTACAACATACGCTATTCAATGGAAATGAGTAGGAATTTATCAGCGGTAGCCCATGCCGTGGAAATGTATTATCTCGAGACAGGGCATTTCCCGGAGGGAAGCGCTATAGACCTTCTTAATATTATACCTGGTTCCTCACGACCGCCGCCTGGCCAGCCTGGTGTTATGACAAAGCACTTTACATATGTTTACACCTATTACCCGGCTAACCAGATTTCCGTTATCCTTTACACAAACATACGCCTCGCGCCGCGTGGCGTGGTCCCCGTAGGCGGGGCATATCAATATTATATTTACTACAGCTCTTACAGCCTTGACCCCGCCAGCGAAAAATTTGCCACGAATTGGTATAAAACCTATATGAGAATGATAAAAATCACGGCTGACGGTTTCTCCGAGCGCGTATATGGCCGCTGGTAGAAAACCGTTGGATATGCTGAGCGGTTATTATTTTATAACGGACGCAAAATTGAGCAAAGATGGCAACTTAAGTGATGTAAAAGCGGCAATAAAGGCCGGCGTAAAAGTCGTGCAATATCGTAATAAAACCACAACGACAAAAGACATGCTGAAAGAAGCACTGCAGCTCAAAGCAATATGTAAAAATGGCAAGGCGCTTTTTTTGATCAATGACAGGGTGGATATAGCGCTTGCCGTATGCGCTGACGGAGTCCATCTTGGCAATGAGGATATGCCCTATAAAACCGCAAGAAGGCTTCTCGGCAGAAACAGGATCATAGGCCTTACTGCCCACAACGTAAAAGAGGCCCGAGACGCCGAGAAGAGCGGCGCCAATTACATAGGGGTGTCGCCGGTATTTATGACAGATACCAAACCGGATGCAGGCGTTCCCGCCGGCATAGAACTCGTAAGGAAAATAAAAAAAGCCGTTTCGATACCTATAGTAGCGATCGGCGGGATAGACCTATATAATGCAGAGGAAGTCATCAAAGCGGGAGCCGACGGCCTGTGCGCCATATCGGCGGTCGTGACAAAATCCAATGTCCGTAAAGAGATAGAGAAGTTCCAAAAATTGTGGTATAATCCTTTTCAAATAAAACAATAGGAGGACGTAATGGACTGGAAGACTTTTATTGCGACGTTCGGCGCTATATTTGTGGCAGAGCTTGCGGATAAAACACAGCTTGTAGGCATAGCCATGTCAGCTGAATCAAAAAAGCCGGTTTCTGTCCTGCTCGGCTCTGTGTCCGCATACATAGTGATAACTGCTGTTTCTGTTATGATCGGTGTGCTTGCGGGTAAATACCTTAAGCCGGAATTAATAAGATATTTCGGAGGCGGGCTGTTTATCATATTGGGATTTTTGATGCTTGCCGGCAAGATCTAGTAATGACCTTTCTATATATCATAGCCTCAACCGTAATAATAAGCCTGGCCTCGCTTGTAGGGATCTGTTTTATCTCGATCAAAGAGAATACCCTTCAGAAGATACTGCTCGGCCTTGTTACATTTGCGACAGGTGTTTTATTGGGCGGTGCCGTGCTGCACCTTGTGCCTGAGGCGATCGAGCTGGGGGCAAATGCGCCGTTATGGATACTTGCAGGGATACTTCTGTTTTTTATCCTTGAGAAGTTTTTGTTCTGGAGGCATTGCCATGACGGCATCTGCAAGGAACATCCTGTGCGGTACCTGAACCTTATCGGGGACGGCGTGCACAATTTTATAGACGGTACGATCATCGCCGCGGCGTTCATCGCCGACGTAAAACTCGGGATGACCACGTCCATAATAGCCCTTGCGCATGAGATCCCGCAGGAAATAGGCGATTTCGGGATCCTGGTATACGGCGGGTTTACAAAAACAAAGGCGCTTTTGTTCAATCTGCTGAGCGCGCTTACCTGTATACTCGGCGGGATCCTTTCCTATTTTTTTGCCACAAGAATAAACAACCTTACGCCTATCCTGATAGCGCTTGCAGCGGGGAATTTCCTGTATATGGCGCTTGTGGACCTTATGCCTGAATTTAAAAAGACCCCGACCGCCGGAGGGGCATTCCTGCAGTTTTCTTTATTATGCGCCGGCATTTTAATGATGTGGTTCCTTAAGATCGCGCATTAGATAAATTAAAAATGAGCCTCTTGTTTTTAGTGCTTCTCGGTGTAGCCGCGCTTTTGGCGGGCTATTTCACATACGGCCTTTTCGTAAGCAGGATCTTTAATCTCCGCAGCGATACCAAAACCCCCGCCCATGTCCTGAGGGATAATCTGGATTATGTCCCGGCGAATAAATTCTACCTTCTTGGCCAGCACCTCTCGGCCATTGCCGCGGCAGGCCCTATAGTGGGCCCCATACTTGCCGGCCTTTGGTTCGGGTGGCTGCCTACGATCCTTTGGATAATCCTCGGCGGGATATTTATCGGCGGTGTCCACGATATATCCGCGCTTGTTGCTTCCGTCAGGCATCAGGGAAAGTCCATTGCGGAAGTTGTAAAAGAAAATATGAGCCGCAAGGCTTTTCTTTTATTTTTATTGTTCCTGTGGTTTTCTCTTGTTTACATCATTACCGCGTTTACCGATATAACAGCCAGCACGTTTGCGGACAGGGCGGCCGGCGCCGGCGTTGCTTCGTCCTCAATGATGTATCTGGGTATCGCCCTGGTCATGGGGATCGGGATACGCCTGCTTAAGATCCCGGTAGCTGTTGCCACGATAATATTCCTGCCTTTGGTGTTTGTCTGTATATATCTGGGCCCGCGCTATCCGCTTCAATTGCCGTCCCTTTTTGGCAAAGATATACGGACAAGCTGGGATATACTGCTTTTGGTTTATTGTTTTTTGGCTTCCATCATTCCCGTATGGTTATTGCTGCAGCCGCGCGGTTACCTTGGCGGTTTTTTCCTTAGTCTTACCGCAGTTGCAAGTTTTATAGGGTTGGTAATCGGAAGTTTTACGCAGAAGTTGCTGATCCAGTATCCGGCTGTTACGGCCTGGGCCAATCCACAGGGCATGCCCATGTTCCCGCTTCTTTTTACGACAGTGGCGTGCGGCGCCTGCTCGGGCTTTCATGCAATTGTTGCATCAGGCACGACTTCGAAGCAGGTATCGAATGAGAAAGACACGCGCCTCCTGGGTTACGGGGGCATGCTTCTCGAAAGCTTTGTCGCCATAATAGCCCTGAGCACGCTTTTATTGCTGAATATCCCGCAGGCGCAAAAACTCGGGGACCCGAACCAGATATTTGCCAACGGCATATCCGTATTTCTGTCGAACCTGGGCGTAAACAGGCAATTTGCGTTTAATTTCGCGCTGCTCGCCTTCGCCACATTTGTATACGACACGCTGGATGTGGCCACCAGGCTCGGGAGATATGTGTTCCAGGAGCTTACCGGCTGGCGCAACAAGATCAGCGCGTATGCGGCCGCCCTTGCAACAGTGGCGCTGCCGCTTATGTTTGTTACAAGAGAAATGAGCGATGCCCAGGGTAATCCTGTGCCGGCATGGAAAAGTTTCTGGACGCTGTTCGGCTCAAGCAACCAGCTTCTGGCAGCGCTTGTGCTACTGGCTGTTTCAGTATGGCTGTTTAACGGCAAGAAAAAATACAGGATAACGCTGCTGCCGTCCGTATTTATGCTTTTTGTGGCGATGCTTTCGCTTTATTTCATACTAGAGCCCTGGATAATAGATATTTTTGTACACAAGAAAATATCGCTCGCGCCGCTTCCGGTTACCGGCGTCATGCTTTTAGCGCTCTCGTTCATGCTTATATTCGAGGTGCTGTTAATATTTTTTAAAGAAGAGAAATAATGAACCCAGCCCCTCCTATGGAGGGCACTGGGTTCAGGATAGGAGGAGCTGGGTGAAAGAGGCGCTTCTTTACGTAAAAAAAGAAGAAAAAAAAGTTTTATGCGGCCTTTGCAGCCACCGATGCCTTATTGCCGGCGGCAAGTTCGGGTATTGCGGGGTAAGGCAGAATAAAGACGGCATTTTATATACACACTCATACGGGAATCTTGTAGCGGCCAATGTAGACCCGATAGAGAAAAAACCGATTTTTCACATGCTGCCCGGCTCTGCTTCGTATTCCATCGCGGCCGCGGGCTGCAACTTCCGCTGCGATTTCTGCCAGAATTGGGAGATCTCGCAGAAAGACGAAGCCGGCGCAGGCAGGGATCCTCTTTATGTTCCTCCGGCGAAAACCGTAAGCGAGGCCGGGCGCTCAGGCGCAAGGAGCATATCGTATACTTACACAGAGCCTACGATATATTTTGAGTACTCGCTTGATACGGGCAGGCTTGCCAAAAAGGAAGGCCTGTATAATATCTATGTGACAAACGGTTTTATGACAAAAGAGTGCCTTGACGCGCTGAAGGGCGTTTTGGACGCGGCAAATGTTGACCTTAAGTCTTTCAGCAGCGAATATTATAAAAAAGTCTGCAAGGGCAGACTTGAGCCGGTGCTTGAATCCATAGAGTACATGCGGAAGCTTGGCATCTGGGTAGAGGTGACCACGCTGATAGTCCCGACATTAAACGATACCGAAGATGAGTTAAAAAAGATAGCCGTTTTTCTGGCCGGTATCGGCAAAGAGATCCCATGGCACATATCAAGATTTTATCCGCAGTATAAAATAGGCAATCTGCCTCCCACGCCGCTGGGGACATTAAAAATGGCGCAGGCAATAGGCAAGGCCGCCGGCCTGTATTACGTATATTTGGGAAATGTCCCGGGCGAAGGCGAAAATACTCATTGTTATAACTGTAACGAACTTTTGATCGAACGAACCGGCTATTTCGTAAAAACGAATAAGATAACGGAGGGTAAATGTCCGAAATGCAAAAGCAAGATTCACGGGATATGGGAATGAAACAACCCGCGAACACGTTAAGGCAGCTTTATGCCGCAGGCCAAAGCCCGTGGTATGACAACGTAGAGCGCCGTCTTTTTAAGAACGGGGAATTCCAGCGCCTCATAAACGAATACGGCATAGTCGGCGTTACATCGAACCCCACGATATTTGACAAGGCAATAAGCTCATCGAATGATTATGATGAGGCGATCCGCAAGCTTGTAAAGGACGGCAAAAGCGTTTCCGAGATCTACGATGCTCTGACAACGGAAGACATTGCCACTGCAGCGGACATGCTTCTGGATACTTATAAGGCGACAAAGGGTATTGACGGTTATGTAAGCATTGAGGTGCTTCCCGATTACGCGTACGATCCCAAAAAAACCGTTGAGTATGCGAGGAAGCTCTTTAAGGAGCTTAACAGGAAAAACATACTTATAAAGGTGCCAGGCACAAGAGAGGGCCTGCCTGCGATACGGCAGCTGATAGCGGATGGCATAAACGTGAATGTGACGCTTCTTTTTTCGGTTGCTCATTATGAAGCGGTTGCAAAGGCGTACATAGACGGGTTAAAAGACAGGCTCAACAAGAAGCAGAAGCTTGGCGACGTTACTTCCGTTGCAAGCGTGTTCATAAGCAGGATCGATACGAAGATAGACAAAATGCTGGAAGAAAAAAATGCCGCGCGTCTTTGCGGCAAAGCAGCGGTTGCCAACTCAAAAATAATTTACCGGCGCTTTAAAGATATATTCTGGAGCAAGGATTTCGAAGGGCTTAAAAAGAACGGGGCGAATATCCAGCGGGCCCTGTGGGCGTCTACCAGCACCAAGAACCCCGGCTACAGGGACGTAAAATATGTCGAGGAACTTATCGGGCCGGATACCATAAACACGATGCCGCACCAGACAGTTATTGCATTCCACGACCATGGTGTCGTAAATTCAAACATAGGCCAGGGGCCTGATGAAGCAAAGAAAATTAGAGGCGAATTAAGATCCTTCGGTATAGACATAAATGATGTCTGCGAAAACCTTCAGAAGGAAGGCGTCAAGGCATTCATAGACTCGTTTAATTCGCTGATCGGCTCAATAGGCAAAAAGGCAAGATCCCTGCAGGGTTAACGCCTTGCAGAATATAAAATAAGCCCCGCCCCTTTCAGGATAGCCACGATCAGGCAGGTTTGGAAGATCCCGCATATAGGAATGAATATCAGAGGGATGAACAGCGCCGCACAAGAGGCGCCGAAAAGATCCATTCCATAAAGGGCCCCGGGCCCCGCTGCATCGCCATCGCGGATGTGGCGGCATAATTTGTTTGCGATAGGGAATTCGCCGCCTACCAGTATCCCGGCAAGCGCAGGCAATATGTAAAATAATATGTAAGCATTAAACTGCTTAAACGAATTTAAATATACCAGCAGAAATCCCGAACCAAGCGAAAATAAGGCCATTGTTATTTCCATTCCGATCAAGAGCCCGAGTCCGCCTTTTATACGGGCAAGGTTTCTGGCAACTGCCCAGCCGCCCAGCGCGAGGCCTGCCATGAATGCGGCTATAAAAAGTGCGATATCCCGGTACACGCATCCGGAAAACACCTGGTATGAAAATATAAATACCAGGTTAAGCGCCATTCCCGCAAAACCGGTTGTGGCAAACGAAGTGGCGATACCAAGGCCCATTGTCCTGGAAGTATTTCTAAGGATAAACAATACAAGCATGAAAGGAATAATAAAAAACAGCGCCCAGTTGAAGTGCAGCTTATCAAGGATCCTGAAAAGCCCGCGTAGCGCCGGGCTGAGCAACGAATTCCAGTAAGCCGTGCTGTAAAATACGCCGGACGGGTTCAGGTTTGTATTTTCCTTCACCGGCCCGGCCTTTTTCATATTTTTATAGAACCAATCCTGCCAGATTTGGCCAAGCCGGTCTTCTATGCGTGAATTATCCAGCGATTTTACGGTAATACCGCGTTCCGTAAGGCGCTGCACGAATAAGGCGGGCGATATTTCCAGCGGGGAAACCGATGCTATATAAATATTGCCGTAGCCGGGTATTACATGAACAGAACTAAATACATCCTTAAGTGTTTTTATTATGCACAGGTTGATGCCTTTTAACTCATCGCTTACATAGTTCAGCGCGCCCGGCACCCCGAGCACCAGCCTGCCGTCGCTGCCCAGCGCGGATCTCACTGATTCAAAAAATTCTTTTGTATAATAGCGGTTTAATTGCAGCGTGGACGGGGCGGGGAGATTTATAAACGCGACGTCGTATTTTTCAACGGCCTGTTTTACAAACCGCACCCCGTCCAGATCAGACATATTTACGCGGCGGTCATTTAGTTCGCCCTGGGTTATCTCGACAGGAAAATTTTTTAAAAGCGTTATTAATCCCGGGTCAAGCTCCGCATAGTCTATGCGGTCAAGCGGATGCTTGAGCGCCTCGGCTATCGGCCCACCCGCGCCGCCGCATAAAAACAGGACCTTTTTCGGGGCCGGATGGCTAAGCAGGCCGAAGTGCACGAATTCCTCCGTCCATAGGCTGTTACCGGCCGGGGCATTTATTATCGGAACGTTATTGCTGTAAAAGGTAAACTGTTCATTTTTTTTGGTTACTGCCAGTTTTCCGTAAGCGGAGTTTTTATAAGTGATGAGGTCCTGTTCTTTCCATTGCCCTTTAAGGGAAGCATCCTGGAGCCTCCACGTAATACCGGGGAGAAGCAAGACAAGCGTTATTATCAACAGGGCCGAGGCAAGGCCTGTCAGGGCCCACTTGGAGGAAGAAGAGGAGGATTCTTCGTATATAAGAGACAGGCCGCTCATTAGATTGATCAAGCCCATTAACAGCCCGATCTGGAAAGAATACAGGCTGTTTATAAAGATGTATGTAAACACCGCGCCGGCTGTTATAAAACCCAGCGCTTCCGTAACAGAGACCCTTTCCGCAGCCTGCCTGCCGTTTTTTTGATACATATCGTATATGGCATATTATGGCGAGCGAACTTAATAATACCAGCAAAAGACCGATGTCGCCGCCGGGTGCAAGCGGCACGATATTCCTTACTTCGCGTATAAGGAATATACTTACAGGCAGGTACATTGCTATCAGCAACTGAAGGAAGGCATAAAAGAGAAGAGGGTGGGTTATTTTTTTATTCAATTTTATCCCGAGCCGGCGGCCGCCGGCTGCGGCCAACATCCAGCAGGCCAGGATCAGGCCTATGGTTAGTTCATTTCCGTAAAATGCGGCAAAAAAACCCCTTATCATAAGGACAAGCGCGATAAGGGACGTGAAACCCATCAGGAACAACGCAAAAAGCATCCTGTTTTTCATTCTACAATTATACCACAGAATTGTTTTTCGTGTCGCAATGTTGCAATATAAAAAAATGGAATACACCGGAACTGATAAAAAGGTGTTAGATATGAAAAAAGTTAGATAAAAAGTATTGACAAATTTTCGCCATATGGTATACTAACAACTATAAATTAATTGTTAAAACTTTGTTTGCCTGAAAGAAAAAGGAGGATTAAAGAAATTATGAAAAAGCGTATTTTTGTTGCTACTTTAGCCGTAACTCTTGGTTTTGTCTTACATTGCTGGATTGCCGCAGCAAGCGTTTCTCCGGAATCAATAGAGGGAAAGGCCGGTGACCATGCGACTATATGTGTTACCGAAAATTATCCAATAGGCAACGGGTTAATAACAGTCAACACCTCAAAAGGCCCCGTGCCTATTTTAAAACCAATAACCATGGAACTGGGCGGAATGATAATTTTAGGGCCGGATGACCCGGAATATCGCCAGGGGACGATAATTGAAACCGGCACCGCGCCAGACATAACATATTTTCTTAAGGAAGACTATGACAAGGAAGGGAAGTATCTTCTTCAGCTGAACTTGGCCCAATACGGCTCCAATGCGATACCGGCTGAATTAATAGGCCCGCAGGTAATCGTTTACGCGAGAATGAAATCCTCATTCTGGGGAGATGTCTTTAACGTGTATGAAATATTTCCTCTCACAGGAGTGGAAACAAAAGTTGTTAGCGGAACATTAAAAACCGAGCAGGTTAATGATCCGGTAAACGGGACAGGCACGCTGATCTTGCTCGAGACGCTTACTTCGGATGGGACGCTTGCGCTTGGTATCCTGGAAAATTTAGGCACGGAATTTCAGCGGAGGATACGATCTTATATTGACGATAACCTTCACGTTGAGGCGATGATACTGCGCAACAGAACCAATAGCGAGGAAGAAATCTATCTATTGCAGGTGTATGATACCACCTATACGTCTACGATACTTGTCGGTCTTTCCGAAGATACGGATGTGCTTAATGTCAGCGTTCCGCTGTCAAAGAAAGGCAATCCTCCTCCTACGATATACCAGATTCCCGTTACGATAAACCACTTTGACCAGGTCAAAAGCTTAGAATCAAGACTGGCCTCCCTCGAAAAAAGTTTTAATAACTTTAAGGCTCAGGTGACTCGCGACCAGGCGGCACAGGATAAGAAAATAAATACATTAACCACCAAGACAGCAACGCTGGAACGCGGTTTACTTGACTTGAAGAATGCGATCACTTCTTTAAACAGATGGGCGCAGAACGAGATAACAAGGATCTGGAATTATATACGCAATAGAAAATAATTGATAGCATCTTTTTGCATCCCTACCTAACACTCCGCAAGGACGCGCTTGTTGTTTATCAAACCCGAACAACTCTTGAGCTATGCCCTGGCCCGTGGTATACTAAATAACATGGCAAAGGCAATGCGTATTGCGATAGCCCAGATAAATCCGACAGTAGGTGATATTGAGGGAAACGCCCGAAAGATCGTAGACTACGCCCGCCGCGCAAAACGCCTCGGCGCCGGGATAGTTGTATTCCCGGAACTTGCTCTGTGCGGCTACCCGCCTGAAGACCTTTTGCTCAAGCCGTCTTTTATAGACGAAAATATCAAAAATATACATCAAGTTGCAAGATCCATTACCGGCATTACCGCGATCGTGGGATTTGCTGATCGCGCAAAAGGCGGGCTGTATAACGCCGCTGCCCTGATCAACGAAAGGAAGATAAAAGGTATATACCGTAAAATGCGACTGCCGAATTACGGCGTATTTGACGAGAAGCGCTATTTTAAAGAAGGCGCCGAGCCGCTTATGTTTAAACAGGACGGCATCACCTGCGGCATCGCCATATGCGAGGATATCTGGGCCCCGGATGGGCTGCTCAAGGCCCGGGCGAGGAAGGGCGCTGAGGTCGTCTTTGCCATAAACGCTTCGCCGTATCACTCAGGAAAAATAAAAGAACGCCAAGACGTTGTAAAAAAACAAGCACGCCGCGATAAGGTATTTGTTGTTTACGTTAACATGGTGGGCGGCCAGGACGAGCTTGTGTTTGACGGCCAGAGTTTCGCTGCGGACAAAAGCGGCAGCATTATTGCCCGGGCAAAGGCATTTGAAGAGGACCTGTTTATGATCGATACAGGCGCAAAGACAAAACCGCTGCCCCCCCTCGCAGAACTGGAAGAAATATACCGGGCGCTGGTTCTCGGGCTAAAGGACTATGTTCAAAAAAACGGGTTTAAAAGGGTGGTCATAGGGTTAAGCGGCGGCGTTGATTCGGCGCTTACCGCTGCGATAGCCAAAGAAGCGCTCGGTGAAGAAAACACCGTAGGCGTTTTTATGCCGTCTGTTTACACATCTCAGATGAGCAGGATCGATTCCGCCGAACTCGCGAACGGGCTCGGGATAAAACTGTTTACAATACCGATAGATAATGTATTCCGGATGTACCTGCAGGACTTGGAGGGTGTTTTTAAGGGGCGCCTGCGGGACTCAACCGAAGAAAACCTTCAGGCCCGCATACGCGGCAACATGCTGATGGCGCTTTCAAATAAATTCGGATATCTTGTCCTTACTACAGGCAACAAGAGCGAGATATCCTGCGGATATTGCACGCTGTACGGGGACATGGCGGGCGGATTTTCCGTGTTGAAAGACGTGCCCAAGACGCTTGTCTATAAGCTGGCCAAATCCGTGGTAAATAAAAAAAGACAGGTAATCCCCGAACGCATAATAAAACGGCCGCCCACGGCGGAACTGAGGCCGAACCAGAAAGACACCGACACGCTGCCGCCTTACAATGCGCTGGACCCTATCATAGAGGCCTACGTTGAAAAAGACAGGAGCCTGCAGGATATGATAAGAAAAGGCGTAAAAAAAGAAACAGCGCTCCGGGTCATAAGCATGGTAGACAAGAGTGAATATAAGCGCCGTCAGGCCCCGCCGGGTATTAAGATCACGCCCAAGGCATTCGGCAAAGACAGGCGCATGCCCATTACACATAGGTTTATTGAAAAGGGTTGATATTCAGTGGAGTCATTGAGACCTAAGATATCCCGTTCGGTAATCCCCCGGCTTTCTGTTTATTGCCGCGCGCTCGTCGCATACAAAGATTCAGGGGTCATATCATCGGATAAATTGTCGGAGCTCACCGGCCGCACCGCGGCGCAGATACGCCGGGACATCGCGTATTTCGGGCAATTCGGCACTCCGGGCAAAGGCTACGTTGTTGAGGAATTAAAAAAGCGCATCCTGGAGATACTTGGCATAAACAGGATATGGGATGTCGCCCTTGTAGGCGCAGGCAACCTGGGCGCCGCGCTTTTATCATACAAGGGTTTTAAGGAACAGGGTTTTAACATAGCGGCCGCATTTGATAACGACAGGAATAAAATAGGGAAAAAGCTAAGGAACGTTCCTATACGGCACATAAAAGAACTAAGCCGTGTTGTAAAAAATAAAAAAATACAAATGGCAATAATAGCCGTACCGGCCGAGGAGGCACAGAAGGTCATAGACACGCTGTTAAAAAACGGGGTGCGGGCCATACTTAATTTTGCGCCCATCAGGCCCGCCGGCGGCGCATCAACCGAGATCATAAACATCGACCTCTCTATCGAACTTGAAAAACTGGCGCATTTTCTGAACCGGCCTAAATAAACGGACCCCTCGTTTCATATTATGTGAAATCGGGAAAACTCGGGGCGATTTTTACCAGAGAAAAATTTAGAAAAATCGGAGGGACAATGAGCTCTACAAAATTCGTCAAGGCGTATAACAATACGAATTTTTTGAACAGCCCACCGGCGCGCATCATAAGAATATTATCCGAGATGATAGAGCCGGAAACACGTTTCAGGAAATACGGTATAAAAGATACGGTTGTTTTTTTCGGATCAGCCAAGATCCTGCCCGCGGTCCTGACCAATGCCCGCCTTAAAAAGATCGAGGCAAAAATAAAGAGTACCGCAACTCCTTCAGTCGCGCTTAAACGGGAACATGAACAGGCCGAGCGTGACGTGATGATGTCGCAGTATTATAACTGCGCCGCGCAGCTCTCTGAAAAACTCACCGAGTATTTTAAAACGCTGAGGAAACGCGGTAAAAATTTTATGGTCTGCTCCGGAGGCGGGCCCGGCATAATGGCGGCTGCGAATTACGGGGCAAAAAAAGCCGGCGGCAGGTCCATAGGCCTTAACATCAGCCTGCCGCTTGAGCAATATCCAAACCCGTTTCAGGACCAGGAGCTATCCTTTGAGTTCCATTACTTTTTTATACGTAAATTCTGGTTTTTTTATCTGGCCAAGGCGCTTGTTGTTTTCCCGGGGGGTTTCGGGACGATGGATGAGCTTTTTGAGCTTCTGACACTTATGCAGACCGGAAAATCCAGGAAACGAATGAGTGTTATCCTGTTCGGTTCAGATTACTGGAACACGATAATAAATTTTGATAAAATGGTCGAATGGGGTACTATAGCGAAAGAAGACCTTAAGCTTTTCAGGGTGGTTGACGAAGTGGAAGAAGCCTTTTCGATCTTAAAGACCGATTTGGAAAGATTTAATTTGAACCCGATACCCCGTACGCAAGCAGAGGCTTGAAGCCAGGAGGAATTACAAAAATGAGCAAATCCATTAAAGGGACAAGGACGGAAAAAAATTTATTAGCGTCATTTGCCGGGGAATCTCAGGCGAGGAACAGGTATACCTATTTTGCCTCAGCCGCAAGGAAAGAAGGGCTTGAACAGATCGCGAACATATTTATCGAAACAGCGGAAAACGAAAAAGAGCACGCCAAGGTATTTTTCAAACATCTTGAAGGCGGAGAAACCCAGATCACCGCCTCGTATCCGGCAGGCGCGATAAAAGACACGAGATCCAACCTTGAGGCGGCGGCAGCCGGAGAAAACATGGAATGGACAACGCTGTATTTGGATTTCGGCAAGACCGCCAAGGACGAAGGGTTCCCTGAAGTAGCGCGGTCGTTTGAAGAGATAGCGAAAGTCGAAAGGTTCCACGAGTCAAGATACCGCAGGCTGATCAATAATATCTCGGATAAAGAGGTATTTAAGAAAAAAACGGCCGTGAAATGGCATTGCATAAACTGCGGCTATGTTGTCGAGGGGGCCGAGGCGCCCAAAGAGTGCCCTGCCTGCAAACATCCGCAGGCATTTTATGAAGTCCTGGCAGAGAACTTTTAAAAAGGAGGGGAATATGGCGAAAAAATACGGTGTTTTTTATGCGGCGGCTATAGTAATGGTTTGTTTTTGCGGCGCAACGGCCTTTGCTGCGGACGGTTCCTGCAGTAGCCCTGAGGCAAAATTAAAAGATGTGCAGGCAAGAAAGGAACAAACTGCGAAAGAATACAGGGCTGCTGTGGACCAGGCAGCCAGCGAGACCAATGCAAAGATAAACCAGCTTAAGGCGGATTACAAAAAGGCATGCAGGGAATGCGCTAAGGCAAGAGATGCCCAATGCGAAAAGCTGCGCGCGGATTATGACGCTAAGATGCAGCCGCTTTCGGCCGAAGAGAAGCAGATCATATCCACTATGGTGCCAAGCCAGAGGATGAACTTCGCGAAACCTAAATACGAGAGAGAAGAGAAAAAATAAAAGAACAGATGAAATTATCTAAACCGCTTGTGGTCTTGGACCTTGAAACAACCGGGACATGGGTCGAAAAGGACCGTATCGTTGAGATAGGCATGGTCAAGCTGGACCCGTCCGGCGCAAGGCAGGATTATATTAAACGGATCAATCCCGGCATCCACATACCCGCCAACGTTACCCTGATCATCAATATAACCGATGAAGATGTTAAAAACGCCCCGCGCTTCAAGGACGTTGCAAAAGAAGTGCTTGAATTCATAGGGGACGCCGACCTCGGCGGGTTTAACATACAGCGGTTTGACCTGCCTGTGCTGGAACGCGAATTTTACGATACGGGCCTGAGTTTCCACTGGAAGGACCGCGACATCTATGATGCGCAGAAGATATATCACATTCACGAAAAGAGGGACCTCATGGCAGCATATTTTATGTACTGCGGCAAGGAACTGCAGAACGCGCATTCCGCCCTGAGCGATGCCGAGGCCACTGCCGAGATACTCAAGGCGCAGATACAAAAATACGGGTCCGAGGCCGAAGGCATAGAATCCCTTAAGGATTTTGATTACGAAAGTAAAAGCTACTATTTTGATAAAGAGCGCAAGTTTTGCTGGTGGAACGGCCAACTTTACCCTTCGTTCGGTAAATACAGGAGAAAAAAGCACATAAAAGATATTGCCCGCGAGGACCGCGAGTATTTAGTATGGATACTCGGCAAGGATTTTAATGAAGAGGTCCTGACAATGGTAAGAAAGGCCCTTGACGGCGAATTCCCACAGCCGCCGGCAGAAGCGCATGAAGACGGTGAAAAATAAAATTTTAATTATTTTGTACATTATTACCGGGCTTGTAATATCCCAGGCCCTTCTTACGTTCACCCTGAATCATATCGTTATCCCCAAAATCGTCATGCCCGAATTAAATAAGTTTATAGCCGCCAATTTGAACGGCCCGGTAAAGCTGACAATTAAACATATTTCTTTTGATCCGATCAGCGGGTTTCTTATGCGCGACGTAGAACTTGCGGGCCCCGTTGCGTTGAAGGAAAGTTATATATTGCGCGCAAAGGCAGTGGATGTAGACATGGATTTTCTGCCGCTATTATGGAAAAAATTGAAGATAAAAAGGTTTGATATGGTTGGGGTTGATCTGAACGTCGGCCGCGACGCGGAAGGCAAATGGAATTTTCAGCCGTTGCTGGCATTGCCGTTTTTAGAGACCATAGGCGGGTTTGATATCGATATCAATGAGTTCACGATCCAGAAAGGCTGGATAGATTATTCCGATTATCTTAAAAAAGACAGCACCATTGAGCGAAGGGTAACAGTTGCTAACGCAACCCTGAAAAAAATAAAAGGGCCGCTTTACAGGCTTATTATTTCGACGCGCGCGCAGGACAAAAGCGGCGGACGCATAGAATTAAAAATGGATTATGACAAGGCTGCAAACAGCGCGACCGGTTCAGCCGTGCTTGACACAAGGTATCTCGGCGCATACTGGCATTATTACCTGGATGATATATTCAAGCCGTGGCACATGAGCGCTGTCAACGTTAAAACGGAAACCGATTTTATCTATAAGGAAGGGGAACTCCTGGTTTCGGGCCGGTGCGATATCGACGACAGCGTACTTACGTACGGCGATCTCGGCGTGAAATGCGACGCCTTCGTTAAGCATCAAGTAAAATATGTGAAAGACGATCCCGCCAAAAGTTTCGCGAAAGTGGACGTGGTCTTAAAAGACCTTTCCTCGTTAAGCGGGGAATACACGTTCCTTGAGAACGGCGAAGCCGTCATGGTGATCACCGAAAAAGAGATTACCATACAGAGGCTTACTGGCGCCGTCTATAAAAAACCCGTTGATCTGAGCGGCAGCTTTATTTTCGGGGAGCCCAAAGAGCTGCATCTGACCGGGAAGATATCCGGTAGCGTGGAAACGGCCCTTCATTTAAGATTGACATCGGATATAGAAGGCGAATTGGATTGGCAAGCTAAGACCGGGGATTCTGTTGTCAGCGCGCATGCCGTAATATCTAATTTAAAAAATATGGCATTCGACCTGACGTCGGGAGGGGATATCCGCCTCAAGGACCTGTCCGGGAAGCCGGGCGACACCGCGCGAAAACTTTCCGGGAACGTAGTTTTTTCCGGCAGGTTGAAGGGCGAAATGGATAATTTTAATTCGCTGGACGGGAATGCGTCGGTTACAATTAAGGATTTTTCAGCGCTTGACCTGAAACCCGTATCGCTTGTTTTTAATCTTAATATCGATGATGGTTTATTGGCCGGGGATATCCCCGAAACCCATTTTTGCAAAGGCTCCTTGTCCGGTTCGGCAAAGGTGAGTCTTAAGAAGTGGGGCATAGAATTATACGCCGAAAAAGTTGATCTTGCCGAGCTTACCGAGACGAATGCCGAAGTCACGGGTACGAAAGGCATTTTAAGCGGCAACGCGGCCTGCATAGGCGAATGGGGATCGGCCAATACGGTCAGAGGCGCCGCGTATTTTTATGTTTCCGATTGCGTGATGTCCCACACCCCGGTGCTTTCAAAGGTGGCGGAGGGCATAGAAAGCGTTACCCAGACTTTCAAGATGCCTTCATTTAAGGACATCGAAGGAAATATCTCCGTTGAAGACGAAACTATCAGCGTGGAAAAGATTATAGGAAGGGCGCCGCCATTGACGCTTACTATGGCCGGCAAGGTCTTGTTTTCCGGCAGCACTGATCTGACCGCAGGCGTGCAATTTCAGAAGCAGGGGTTCCTAAGGCTGGCAAGGCAGATACTTATCCCGCCCACGATAGGGATAGACCTGATAGCGAATTGTATCCAGGTAAAGATAACAGGGCCCTGGTCCAGTCTGAAACAGGAGACCCAGCTTCAGCCGGTAGCGGCATTAGATACGTTTTTGCCTTTTGGCGGCAAGATAAACCCGAATAAATACAAGTTGGCGGATTTGTGGGCCTGATGATAAGGCCCGCCGGAAGAAATACCTTGACAAAAATCACCGTGTAATTTAATATAAGTGTGTTCGTTTTTTTATTTTTCGGTATTTGTGAAATATTTCACAAGTGGACATATACTTCTTACGAACCCCAAATCTGGCCAGATTCTACGAACGCATAGCGCATGATTATGAGCTTTTTGTGCCGAAAAAGACCGATGCCGGCCCCAAGATCAAGTGCGAACACGGGGTCAACCTGCCTGCCGACGAATATCTGCTTAACCGTTTCCAGGACGTCAACAAGGATGAAATTGTTTTTAACGCCTACCGCAGCATTGAACCCGTACGTTCATTTTTTACCCACCTGAAAGAGCAGGTCTGCAATTATTTTAACAATAAAGAGATAAAGCCCGGCAAGCCGGTTGCTGTATCAGGCGTGAAGAACTGCGATCTGTATTCACTTAAGATACAGGATTTTGTGTTTCTCGACGGCAATGAACCTGACCCGTTTTATAAGGCCAGGCGGGAGAGCGCGCTTATAATCTCTGGAGACTGCCCCGCATTTAAAGAAAGCTGTTTTTGCAGGGCATTTGATATAAACCCGTATGCGGACGAAGGCTTTGATTTTAATCTTTCCCCAATCCAGGAAGGCTATCTTGTGGATGCCGCCTCGCAGAAGGCAAAGTCTATAGCCGCTACAATGAAGGACATACTGGTGCCTGCAACAGGCAACCAGCTGCAGGAAAAAGCTGACGGCAGGGAAAGGGCCGTAAAGAAGCTGGACGAGCACCTGTCTAAGCATAAAATACCCAAAAAGGAAACACTGAGAGAGATCGTGCTTGCGGGATATAATTCCAAGGTCTGGAACGAGCAGATGCGCACCTGCGTTGAATGCGGCGGATGCGTATTCATGTGCGATACGTGCCATTGTTTTCTTTTATTTGACGAGGAATCTTCCGCAAGCGCAAAAAGGATGCGTATCTGGGACGGCTGCCTTTACAAGAATTTTACAAGGGTTGCCGGCGGGGCGAATCCCCTGAAGATGCGTTATATGAGGTTAAGGAACAGGTATCTTAAAAAATTCGATTTTTTTACAGCCAATATGGGCACACAGGCCTGCTGCGGCTGCGGAAGGTGTATTGATGTGTGCCCGGGAAAGATAGATATACGGTATATACTGCGAAGATTACATGAAGAAAAACATATACAGTCCATTTGAGGCCGTTGTAGAAGAGGTAAGGCAGGAAACGCCTACCATCAAGACATTTGTCCTGAGGCCGGCAGAGCCGTTCGTGTTCAGGACCGGGCAGTTCATAGAATTGACCGTACCGGGCCTCGGAGAGGCGCCGTTCACGCCGTCGTCGGATCCCGGCGTAAAGGATATAATGGATGTTACTATAATGAACGCCGGCCTTGTAACCTCCAAGCTGCACGCTATGAATAAAGGCGATAAGGTCGGTATCCGCGGCCCTTACGGCGCAGGGTATCCGCTGGACAAATTCGCAGGCAGGGATATCCTGATCGTGGGCGGAGGGGTCGGGCTTGCCCCGCTTCGTTCGCTTTTATACAGCCTTTTTTCGGATATGGATAAATATAACAAGGTGGTGCTTCGCTACGGGGCAAAAACGCCGACCGATATTGTGTATAAGGACCTCATCCCAAAATGGGAGAAAAAGGCAAAGGTGGATGTTGCTACCACTGTCGATGTCGCTGATGTGAACTGGAGGGGCAATGTCGGGCTTGTCACCAATATCCTGAGAGACGCGCCCGTTGACGTAAAAAACGCGGTAGGCGTTGTGTGCGGCCCGCCTGTCATGATGAAATTTGTAGCGCTCAAATTCCTGGAAATGGGGCTTGCCCCGGCTGATATATATCTTTCCATGGAAAAGAACATGTCCTGCGGCCTGGGCAAATGCGGCCATTGCCGCATAGGGCCTTTCTATGCATGTAAGGACGGGCCGGTATTTACGTATGAGCAGCTGAAAGAACTTAATGATATTTGGGACTAACGAGGTCGCGATCGTAATTGACAGTCGGGACTGGTTCCGGCCCAAACAATATGCAGAAGCTAAGGAACCTGTCCCCGGAGGAGTGGTAGTAACTACACTGAGTATCAACCTAAACGAATTGTTGCAAGCAATATTGATAATATGAAAAGACTATTTGTAGATTTAGAGATATGTAATCGGTGCAAGGAATGCAGGGTGTTCTGCGATTATTTTTACCACCCGCAGAATAATGGCATTACTTCGGTGCGTGAATACGCCACGTTCGCCACGATATGCCGCCACTGCGAAGAGGCGCCGTGCGTCAACTCCTGCTACCACAAGGCGCTTGAGCGCGCCCCCGACGGCCACATAAAAAGATACAAGATGCGCTGCACGAGCTGCAAGACCTGCGCCATTGCATGCCCGTTCGGGATAATTTTCCAGGATTTCATACCATACCTGGATTCAAAATGCGATTATTGCATTGGCGTGCCCTCAAAGGTCCCGAAGTGCATGGACACGTGCCCTGAAAAGGCGATAGATATAAGAGAAGTGCAGGAGGACCCGGATAGGAATATTTACCTGATCGGGGATAATCTTGCGGTCCGCACCGTTAAGTGGTCAATAGAGGATATCCAGCCCAAGAAAAGATGAAGACGCTGTTTGAGTATGTGATATTCCCTGGATTTTTATTCAGCGCGTTTGCGGGGCTTACTGCCGGATGGCTTGACAGGAAGGTCAGCGCGCGCATACAATGGCGCAAGGGCCCGCCCTGGCACCAGAATTTTACCGATATAGTAAAACTTTTTTACAAAGAGACCATCTTTCCGGAGGGGGCACGGGCCACTTTCCTGATTGCGCCGTATGCAGGGCTCCTTGCCGCTATCCTGGTCGCGACCATACTCGGCAACAGTGTTATTTTACCGTCCAAGACATTTATAGGCGATCTTATAGTCGTATTGTACCTTTTACTGGTCCCTGCGATAGCGCTTATAATAGGCGCCTCAAGTTCGGCTAACCCGTTTGCCTCAGTGGGCGCATCCCGGGAGATGAAACTTGTTCTGGGCTATGAACTCCCTTTTATATTGGCGGTTGTTACGGCGATAATAAAATCCGGCGGTGCGATAAAATTAGGAAGCATAATTACGTATCAGATGGCCAACGGCCCGGTTATTTCCTCATATTCGGGCATGCTCGCGTTTATCGCGGCGATACTGTGTATGCAGGCAAAGCTCTGCCTGGTCCCGTTTGACATGTCGGATGCGGAACAGGAACTGATGGGCGGCGCGTTAATAGAATATTCCGGCCCTATGCTGGCAGTATTCAAACTGACAAGGGCGGTTTTGTTATATGCGCTGCCGCTTTTCCTGATAATGCTTTTCTGGGCAAAGGATTTGAGCCCGCTTGCCTTGATGGGCAAGTACATCGCGCTTTTAGCGATCATTATACTTATTAAAAACACAAACCCACGCCTTAGGATAGACCAGGCGCTGAGATTTTTCTGGGGGCCGGTTGCGGCGGTTGCGTTTTTGGCGCTGGTTCTGGCGATACTGGGTAAATAGTAAAGGCAAGATGAGCTTAAAGATAAAAGCCTTAACCAAGTCTCTCAACGCGTTCCACGCCGCAACAAGCCCGTGCAATAACTGCGACATAGAGGTGCTGGATATATTTACACCGCGCCACGACGTAGAAAGGCTTGGCATAACCCTTATCGGGAGCGTGCGTCACGCCGATGTCCTTATGGTAACAGGCGTGCCTAATTATAAAACAGCCGAGCGG
>JAPLLL010000062.1 GCA_026387595.1 Candidatus Omnitrophota bacterium | reverse complement strand
GGAGAGATATGCAGATAGTTGGTCTAAAAATAATACAAGAATTCTTTTTATTGGTACCTCTCAGGCGGAATTTTTCAGCGAGTTTGACCTCAAGCGGGTTGCATAACTACTTCTGAAGCCGCTGGAAGCAGCGAAGAACGGCTTGCTTTCCAGGTAGTATAGCGCAGCTCGCGGGCTGCCGCAAGATTTTGTTTTCGTTGATTTAAAATCACCTCCTTTTGGCCCGACAGTGCCTGAAGCGGGGTAACATAGCTTAAGGAACTGTGAGGGTCGTTGTTGTAAATATCAGGGACGCGATTAAGCCACTGAAGAATATCATCAACCAGCTTGAATGACCGCGGAGCATCCCTGTGATATTTGAGCGTTTTGATGAACGCTTCTATCCACGCCTGGTCGTCTGGCGTGTGCGGCCGCCCAAAATGGACAGGTGCGCCAAGAAGTTCTTTGATAGTTTGTTTTGTAGATGATGCTTTCATCGCTGAGCCTCTGTCTGAATGGGCAACGAGTTTTATAGTCAAGTGTTCCGGCAGTATAACGTATGCTTCTTTGACGGATTGCGTAAGATCGCCTGATGATATTCCGTTTATGGAATGCCCAATATGAAGCAGGTATCTTTGGGGCAGGATCATCACTGGAATAGCCCAGACAATGATACCGGAATCTGTCCTAAACTGCGTGCCGTCATAGCAAAGGAGCGAAAAACCTTCGTCTAAGAGCGAATGAGCGCTGACGTAAGGCGTTGTTCTATGCCAATGTTTCCTTGGCTCAACCATGTTTTTAACTTTCAGCGTGCGATAGACCGTCGACAGCGAAGCAAAAAACCTGCCGGACTCATGCCCGTGGACGAAGATATGGCTTACCGGTTTACCGATAAGCTCAGGTGTCCAGGCAGCGGCCTCAATCGCATCGCGTTCGTGCTCAAGCGTTTTGTTCCATGCAGTCCGTGGCCGAATCTGCTTCGGGTTTGCCCACCTGCGAAATTTCCTGGGAGCAATCCCAAATATTGAGCAGGCGCGTTTCTGGGTAAGGTTTTGAGTGACAGCTTCATTTATGACATTAACCACAGTTTTTTTAACCTCTTGTTTAAAATGGCCGTTTAACGGCCCTTTAAGCTCTAACTCGTTCTTTTTTTTAACAAGGACAGCTCGTGCCCTACGGCTGCAAGCGCGTCTTTGGTTTCGTCGAGCTCTCTTGAGACTCTTTGATACTGCTCTACGGGTATGACCTGATGTTTTCTTCCCTGTTTCCCGGAATGGGTAAGGGCTTCCATGGCTGCTGCTTTGACCTTCTTGCGTATGGCAACCAAGTCCCAAGGCCTTAAGCCGTAGCGTTCCAGGATCGGTTTTACCGGAGCACCCGGAGCGTTGCATTCCAGGTACACATTGAAGAGTTGTTCGGGTGTAAGTTTCATACGCTCTTTCTTTGAGTTTGTATTCATAATAGGTTCCAATTGTGGCCTCCTTTGGGTATTATACTATTTTTTAGGCACATTACAGCCTAAAATTAATTAACCCTTCTATTTGAGGTCACTGTCGCTGAAAAAACGGGAACAACAAACATGCTTCCTGGCAAATATATATATCGCAAAATTATTCCATCAGCGGACATTTCACGAATTTTATGGATAATAGATTTT
>JAPLLL010000088.1:3697-11508 GCA_026387595.1 Candidatus Omnitrophota bacterium | reverse complement strand
GGCTGTTTGGCCTGGGCTTCCTGCTGTTTCTTCAGTTCTTCCAGATCCTGTCTTTCCTGCTCGAGGGCGGCCTTTTCTTCGGCAAGGCGTTTCTGGCCATCCGATAGCTGCTTTTCTTTCCTTTCCTGTTCTGTTTTGGCAAGCTCTTCCGATTTTTTACGTTCTTCCTGAAGGCTTTGTCTTTGTACCTCAAGCTTAGAACTTTCCGATTCTATTTTATCTCTTTCCGCTGCAAGGCGGCTCTCTTCTTCGGCAAACTTCTTTTCCTGCTCCCTTACTCTGCGTTTCAGCTCAGGGTCTTCCTTGGGCTGTTTGGCCTGGGCTTCCTGCTGTTTCTTCAGTTCTTCCAGATCCTGTCTTTCCTGCTCGAGGGCGGCCTTTTCTTCGGCAAGGCGTTTCTGGCCATCCGATAATTGTTTTTGGTCGGCTTCAAATTGTTCTTGTTGTTTCCTTTGTTCCTGCTTTGAAAGTTCTTCGGATTTTTTCTTCTCCTCATCACGCACGCGGCGTTCCAGTTCAAGCTGGCCCTGCAGGCGGCTGCGTTCTGTTTCCTGTTGCTGTTTTGTCTCTTCTATTTTTTGCTTTTCAGACTCGATCTTGGTCTTTTCCTCTGCAATGTATTTCTGTTCATCTGACAGCTGCTTTTGTTCGGCCTCAAATCGTTTCTGTTTTGCCTGCTTTTCCGATTCAAGCATTTTTCTTTCTTCGGCAAGGCGTTTTTCCTCATTTGCAAGTTCAGCTTCGGCATCAAGCCGTTTTTGTTCGACTTCCTGTTGTTTTTTAAGCGCCTGCGTATACCTTTGTTCTTCCTGTTTCTGCTTCTCCGTTTCCAACATCTTGCGCTTCGATTCCAGCTCGCGCTTTTCTTCTGCAAGTTTTCTTTTTTCTTCGGCAATACGCTTCTCTTCCTCAGCAAGTTTATTTTGCTGGGTAATGCGCTCCTGATTTACCTCTTTTTGTTTTTCTTCCTGTTCAAGCTTTTTCTTTAGCAGCTCCTGCTGTCTTCGCGCGTCCTCAAGCTGTTTTTTATCCTCTTTAAACGTTTTTTCTGCGTCTATGTCGGTCTTTGGTTTAGCTTCGGCAGCAACTGGCTTTGGCTGGATAACTTGCGGCGATTTCGGGAATTGCACCTTGGCCGGGGACTGTTCGGATTTCTTTGTCCGTTCCTGTGCGTCCTTAAGGCTTTGCTGGAGCCGCTCCATGTCATCCTTATTTCTCTGCGCTGCCTCTTCCTGCTGTTTCTGAATATAGTCCTGGCTGCCCTCAGAAGCCGAAAAACTGATCTTGGCGCCTTCTTTGGTTTCCATGGCAACCGCAAAAAACGCAGTGCCTGCCAAGATTACAAAGCTGGCCGCTAAATAAAGATAAGATCGATTAGAATGGTACATTTAACCCCGCTGTTAGTTTATTATCCGTATAATCATTCGCGCTGAAGGTAGAAACACACCTTGTATAAGTATAGTATAAATCCGCAAAAAAGTCTTGTTTAAAATAATACTTAAACCCGATCTGGGGTTTGAACACCCTGTCGCGCCTTACCTTCGTATCTCCGGAGATCGTCTCAGGGCGGTCAAAGTTGTTCTGGTAGCAGTTAAACCCCAAAATACCCCTAAGCTTGTTTGTAAGTTTGTGCTCCAAATCGACATAAAAACTGTCATAGATGTAATATGGCGTATCGGGGTCAACATTAGTGGTTTGCTGCATCAAATGGTTGTATTGCAGAAGACCTTTCGTAGAAGAGCTGAATTTATTGACCAGCGACGCCTTAAAAAACATTTTGCTCGTATCCCCTCTTATGGATGATTTCCAATTGCGCCACTCATTCCCCAGTTCAAAACGGCTCCGCACTTTCGTAAACAATATACCGGTAAGACCGGCGCTTACACGGTGGTAGTCGGAATCACCGTCTCCGCCCGCAAATTTCGGGTAGTCCCTTATGCCATAGGTATACCCTGCAAAAAGCGACCATTTAGGCCTTATGTGAAAAAATACCTTCGGGGATAAGGAATTGTCCGTAGAACCCTGAAATTGAAATTCCGGTTTTATATACCGTTCATAGACATTTACATATTCCATGGACAATGTAAGTTTTTTCGTCATGTAATAATCCAGCGGCATGACAAATTTATTATATTTTCTCGTTTCGCGTACCGTCTGGTCGCCGCCCGGAATATTTGTTATGCGGGGCTCAAATGTGTTTTGTATTTCTATGCCAAATTTACCGCCGCGGCCTTTCAGGAACGGAAACGAGGTCGCTCCAGGACGTATATACGTGTAAAGGAGATGGCTGAAGCCGTCCTGTTTCCTGTTTTTATCGCTTGCATAATATGTATAATCAACAGCGTAATTTGCGTCCACCATAATATGTTTTGTATTTGCTGAAAATAAAAAAGACGGCGAGATCTTGGTGATATAATCTTTCTTTGCATCTGTTTTATCCAGATAGATATTGTCGTCACATGCCTCGCTTAGCCTTAACTGGAATTTCTGTTTCTTGAAACCGGCCGGCCGTGCAGGCTGCCTGCCACCCTGTATCATGATCTCCTGGCGGAACCTTTCACGCATAAGTTCGTTTTCCAGCGAAACTGCTGTGCTTTGGTATTCGACTTCCTGTATGATCTGCTGCTGATAAACCTCGCGCCTTAGATCAACCGCTTCTTCTTCCGCTACTTTTTGTTTTTCTTCCTTTGTGGGCTCTTTCTGCATCAGCTGTTCTTTCTGCGCGCGTATGATTTCTTTACCCCTTTCGATCGTTTTCGTGACATCGTACTCTTCGCCCGTTTCTCCGGAAGGCGGAGTTACTTCGGTTTCGGCTTCTTGAGAGTATGCGGCTACAGGCTGCGCCCCAGCTCCTGAATCCGAAACAACAGGAACCGGGGCTGATTCTTCTGCGGCCTGTGTTGAGGCCGAAAACTGCAATAACGCAAGTGCCGTTAAACTTATGTATAAAAATCTCATTATTTTATTTTCGTTTCCACATATTCAAGCTGCTGCTTCGCCGGCTCAAAATCAGGCATATCCGAAAGGACCTGCCTGAAGTAATGGGCGGCTCTTTGGTACCTGCCGGATGTCTCATATAGTATGCCCAAATTGTAACTGGCCTCTGTCATATGCGGATCATTAAGAAGGGCCTCTTTAAATTCGTTTTCAGCGCTGACGATCTGGCCGTTGGACGCGTAGACATATCCCAGGTCATTGTGAGCATAGGCAATATTGGGCTGCGCCTTTACCGCACCCTTCAGTTCTTTTATGGCAAGTTCATACTGCTCGGTTAGTATATATACCCTCCCAAGATTATAATAAGCGGCAAAATAGGATGGCTCATATTCGATGGAGCGCTTATATTCCTCTATGGCTTTTTGGTAATCGCCTTTTTCCTGGTAGACAAACCCGAGGGCAGCATGCGTATAAGCATCTGAAGAAAGGCTTACGCCTTCCTGGGCAAGTTTAATGCCTTCGTCGTAATTTTTTAATAAGGCATAAGCTGTCCCTAATCCGCAATGCGACCATGCGTCGTTACTATCTGCCGCTATTGCTTTTATAAAGGCGTTTTCGGCTTCTTCCAGCTTTCCTTCTTTTAACAAGAGAAAGCCATAGTACCTGTACGACCGTTCCGCTACCGGCACAACTTCGCTATTTACATAATTATCCAATGATGAACCCGCGTATTTTTTCTTTAATTCGCCGAATGCCGCTGCGGCCTCCAGCGGGCTGTGGAGATTATACAATAACGTATATCCTGCCTGAAACTGCGCGAGCGGCGCCAGGTTTGAACCAGCAAAATCCCTGTTAAGCTCCTGGTAATTTTTCGCTGCCTCAGCATACTTGCCCCATTTGTAGTAGGCATTTGCAAGCTGATATTTTGCGTCAGCCGCTATTTTATCCCGGGGGCTCTGCGAAATGATCTCTGAAAAAGTCTTGAATTGGGCCTTCTTGGCGAGATCTGTCCCCGGCGCAAGCTCCATTACGTTCTTAAACGCCTTCTCGGCGCGCTTCACATCAAACAAATAAATGTTCAGAACTCCAAGCCTGTAATAATTATGCGCCAGATCCTGCGCACTGGTAATTTTTGACATCTTATCTATCAATGACTGCCGTTTTTTATAAACAGATATCATTTCTTTTGTGCGGTCAGAGAAGCGTTTCGCAAGTTTTGCCTCTTCGGAATCAGGGTGCTCCTCGACAATCTTTTCGTATGCTGAGAGGGCCCTGTCATACTGCATCGACTTAAGATAAGCGCCCGCAAGGAGCAGCTTAACAAGTATAACATTATCGCCTGCCGGATATTTTGAGATGAATTCCTCGTAAAGCCCCTGAGCCTCTTTAAGCTTCCATTCATCCTCAAGGCCCCTTGCTTTATCGATAAGATCCGCACCCGGGGCAACTGCTTTGTTCGGCGCCTTAAGCGCACCCGATATGGACGCCATCAATTCTTTCGTTTCATTATCCAGCTTATCAAGCTGCAAATCGGAAAGGCTTAGTTCCTTATAGTCTTCAGCCATCGGGCCGGACCCTGCCAGTTTGGAAATTTCGCTGTTTACTTTTTTCTCTTCTCCCTGTTTTTTGATCCTGTCTTTTATTTTTTTAAGCAGCACCTCAGCCATCTTTGCTTCATCAGAGCCCTGGAATTGGTTTATTATTTCCTCGTACATCTTTTTGGCTTCGTTATAGTCGGTTGATTTAAAATATACATCCCCGAGCTTAAGCTTAACAAGGCCAAGCTGCGGATAGGCGGGATATTTCTCCATAAAATCGTTATATGCCTTTATGGCTTTTTCAAACTGCCAGTTGGATTCATATTCTTTGGCAGTTTCAAGAAGAGATATGTCGGTATCCTTGGACGGTTTAAAAGCGGTGCGCTTTACTGTCCCGGCCGGGCCGCCTTTTGTAAAAAACCTTACAAGCCCCAGTAGATCGTTGTTCAGGTTATCCGCAAAGCGCAACAGTGGGCTGCGTTTTTCTTCTTTTTCCTTGACAAGTCTGCTGAGGAAGAATTCCGCATCGGTAAGCTGTTTTTTGACAAACCCTTGCGATGCAATATCCTTTACAAACTCAATATTAGCAACGCGGGTTGAATCTGTGTCAAGCGCTGATATCTCACCTAACAGCATATCATCCAGAAGAACCCCGACCCTTGACATGTCGTTTATGTCCTGGGCCCAGGAGACCTGTTCCAGCACAAATTTCATGTCTTCAAGAGAGTGGTCTACAAGATAGGCATTATATCCGAAGAAAAATAATACCAGCAACCCTATAAATACGATAACGACAAAAAAACGCTTACCCAGCAAATGGAGTTCTCCTCTTGCTATCTCTATGGTTTGTTATATATTATGCAATATTACCTGATGAGATATGAAAAGTCAAGTTATGCGGCTGATAGGGCCTTTGAATTGACAATATAATACTTATATTATATACTTAAGCAAATGAGTGCACTGCCAAGGTATACCCTTAAATCCAGGATCATTACCCTGATGATCGTGTTTTCCATCGTTTTTACCGGGGCCTTTTGCCTAATACAAGTCCGCAACCAGGTCTCTACAATGACCACGTTTAATTCATATAAGGCAAAGCTGAGCGCGCTTATAATAAAAAACAACCTTGAAAAAACAATAAAGGAAAATCCCACCGCAGAAGTGACTCCGGAAAAAATAAAGCTTCTGGATAATTCGCTTTCATCCCTAAGAGATTCCGGAATGATAGAAAATGCTGTTTTATTTACTCCGCAGGGCGAAATCATCGCTGGCGCGGCTGCTGGCACCCAACCTACCCGCACTGACCGCAGGATAACCGAGGAATGTTCAAAGGTGCCCGAAGAAGGAAAGTGGTTCATCCCGCAAATTGACCCGCAAAAAAAATTCGTTGATTTATATATACCGCTTTATGACGAAGGTATGCTTGGATATATAGTCAGGGCCAGATTTTCCCTCGGCAATATAGAAGAGGCGATGAAGCAGGTATACCTGCCGCTCGTTATCACCGCTATCCTGGTGGTCATATTGAACGTGATCCTTGGGTCGATCCTGACAAGAACCATAGTAAAGCCCATCCATATCCTTAACAGGGCCACAAAAGAGATCGCGGGCGGAAACCTGAAGTTAAAGGTAGACATAAAAACGAAAGACGAGATAGAGGAGCTTGGTGATACATTTAATCACATGACCGCCTCGCTCGAAAAGATGAAAGAACGCGCGGAGAACGCTAATCCGCTCACTAAACTGCCGGGGAATAATATGATACACGAAGAGATCACTAAGCGCATAAATACACGCAGAAAATTTGTGGTCATATATTCCGACCTTGATAATTTTAAGGCGTTTAACGATAAGTACGGCATCGGCGACGGTGACAAGGCGATTAAATTGACCGCTGATATAATGCGCGAGAGTTTAAAATCTGGGGCTCATGACGATTTTCTCGGCCATGAGGGGGGAGACGATTTTGTCATAGTCAGCACGCCGGAACGCGCGGAAAAAGTAGCCAAGTATATAACAGAAGAATTTGATAAGCGCGTGCGCGCGCTATACAACAAAGAAGATCTGGGCCAGGGTTTTATAATGGCACACGCCAGAGACGGGAACGTTCAAAAATTCCCAATCATGACCATATCGCTGGCAGGGGTAGGTAATGAAAAACGGCCGCTTAATTCCTACGGAGAGATAACCAATATCTGCGCCGAAGTAAAAAAGAAAGTGAAAGGCGTGCCTAAAACAAACAGCGTTTTTATGCTGGACCAGCGGGATAAATAACCCGAGCGTTATGATTGGCTGGGGTTTTCGTTTTTCAGTGGCGTTTTCAGTGGCGATGGTACTACTGATCCTGGTTTTTTTGGTTCTGGTCCTTTCAGGGGTTCAGCCGGTTTTGTTTCGATTTTGACATCTTTTTGCCCTTGTACGTCTTCCGCAGCACGGCCAACAAAATTCATCTCTTTTAATGGCTTGCTTTCCTGTATCGGCATGAGCGCCTCTTTCTTCGCACGCATCACATATCCTCCATTGCCTGCTGGCTTGGCGGTAGGTGCTGCCTTGATGGCCGCGTGCGCTAAATCAAAACCGATCACCGATATGCCTATCAGAATAACTATTGCCCATATCCTCTTTTTCATAACTCCTCCTTATGGTTTAAGAATACCATACATCTTCGGATTTTTCAAATCCGTTTTTATTGAATATGTTCCACAAAAGTTTCTGGTAAATCCTGCCGGACAGTGACGGTGTTTTCAGAAGGTGCATTATCACGTCTTTGTGCCAGTCAAAGGCGTGCGATTTCTGGAGTATATTTTTTATCTTCTGGTCCTTCTTAAATGTAGCGACCAGGCCCTCCATGTTATCATCATTAAGGCTGCCCATGAATTTCCTGACAAAACTGCCTGCCTTTAATTCAAGCCCTATCAGTTTTTTCCATTTTGTTTCGTAACCACGCATACAACGGCTGCGAAAATCTTTTTTCTTAAAGGCCGATATAATAGTTTCGGACGCTGCGCTCGCGCACAGAAGGCCGTAGAATATGCCGCCGCCGGTTATGGGCTTTACCTGCCCTGCCGAATCCCCCACAACGAGAAGCCTGTCAAAGTATGTCCGGTCTATGGGACTTATAGGAACTATCCTTTTCCGTAATATGGGCTTTTTATCTTTTATTTTGTCGCTGAGCGGCGTATTGGATATGAGGTTTGAAAGGTATTTCATTGAATCTTTTTTTGTGCTAAGGCCTATCCTGGCGCGGGTTGAGTTTACCGGCACGACCCAGGCGAATGAACCCGGCGCGATATTGTTCCCGAGGTAAACCTCAATGGATTTAAGCGGTTCGCG
>JAPLLL010000088.1:0-3641 GCA_026387595.1 Candidatus Omnitrophota bacterium | reverse complement strand
GTTTTTTATGCAGGCCGTAATAAGCGCCCGCGGCAAGGACGCATACCTTTGCCTTTATCTCGGTTTCGCTCAGGGGAGAGGTAGCGAGTTTAATGCGCACGCCGCCGGCATCTATTGAAACCCCTGTGCATTTTGTGGATATTAAAAAACTTGAACCCGCGTCAATAGCAAGGTGAGCGATCTGCCTGTCAAAGCTTGTGCGGTCTATTATGAGGGCGTAGATATTTTCCGCGGTAAGATTAAGTTTTTCTCTTTTGGGGGAATATATCGAAAGCGAGTTAATTCTGTTAAGGACGCTTTCCTGGGAAATGTCCAGGCGTTCAAATACCTCCTGGCCCACTATACCCGTGCAAAACGACGGCTCTCCTATTGAGGGATGCTCTTCTATAACTATCGTCTTAAGGCCGGATTTTTGGGTCTGGTAGGCAACGTATGAACCTACTGGGCCTGCGCCTATTACCGCAACATCGTACATAGTTTTATAAGAAAACGGGGTCGACGAGATTTGAACTCGCGATCTTCGCCGTGACAGGGCGACGTGTTAAACCAGGCTACACTACGACCCCACAAATTTCTCTAGCAATTACTATTGGAAATTTGATCCCGAGCACTCATTGTGACCGCTATTCTGGTGCGAGGGAACAATATACACTTGTCAAATCTCCCCTCGTTGCTTAGTTTTGGCCGTTATAGCAACTCGGGGCCATTTGCCAAAAACTGGTCACGAGAGCAAATGGTGGGCAAGACAGGACTCGAACCTGTGACCTTTCGGATGTAAGCCGAATGCTCTAACCAACTGAGCTACTTGCCCCTGAAATTTCTCTTACACCCTCCACTTAGAAATTTCATCCCGCAAAGTCCCGAGTTGCCATTGTTTGCTTCAGGCAACGAGGGAAGCCCTTGAATTTTCCATACAGGGCGAGGGATAAACTTCATAAGCCTCTATATAGTATTATAGTCTTTCTGGTATGTCAAGAAATTAGTAGGCAAGGCCCAGGAACCAAACGGCAAAAATACAGATAAGGCCCGCGGACATGCTGCTGAAAAAATTTATAAATTCGTTAGGTATGCGCCTGTTCTGGTGTGAATAGGCGCTTAAAAAACTGTCAATAAAACCGCTTATGAGCGCGGCGAACACTATTATCCCAAGTTCATAAAAATTTATAAACCGCACGGGAATGGCTACAATGCTCACTATCAGCGCGGCTGCCAGCCCGGCAAGCGTGCCCTGCAAGGATACCGCGCCCGGCGTTCCGTGCTTCACTTTTTTTAAGCCTGTGATCGTTACGGCAACCCGGCTGAATATCTGGCCCATTTTCGTGGAAACTGCATCAAAGACCGCAGCCGCATAGCTTGCCACGAACGCTATCCTAAAATCGTCCCGGCCTGTCAAAAAAAACAACACGGCAAACACTGCCCCGGGCAGCGAGCGGCCAAGCACCCTTTTTAACGGCCGTTTTGCCTTAAAAAGCGCGAATTCGCCTCTTTGTGATTTGTATTTGCTTTCCTGCTCAAGGACAAAACCATTTATTACAAAAAAGGCTATTATTATTATGTAGGCCTGCCAGTTTAAGCAGACGAAAACAAGCGTAAACAGCACAACCCCGCCAAGAAAAGCAGCATCATCTATCATCTGCTGGGTAAACGCATAGGTGCCGATCGCGAGATTTAAGATAAAACCTACTATAAAACGTACCAAAAGCGAATCCATTAAGCCTTTCTTGAGCCGGGTTTTACAAGCGGCACGCCGTTTTTACATAACGGGCAACCCTGCGGCTGAAACGTCTTTACGTCTACTTTTAAAAGATATTCAAAATTTACATTAAATTCCGGCGGTTCTGACGACCTGTTTATTATAGCGCCGACGCCGACTATTTTTGCGCCGTATTGTCTTACAGCTTCAATGACCTCTTTTGTGGAACCGCCTGTTGTAACGACGTCTTCTACTACCACAACCCTGTCGGCAGCGCTCAGCATAAAGCCGCGGCGTAAAACCATCTTACCTTCTTCCCTTTCGGTGAACAGGGACCTGCAGCCCAGGGCATTCGCGACTTCGTAAGATACTATAACGCCGCCAAGTGCGGGCGCCACGACTGCGGTCGGTTTTTCTTTGCCGCCTACGGCGGAGAATTTTTGTGCAAGCGCTGCGCATAGTTTTTTTGCGTGCTCCGGATATTGCAGGACAAGCGCGCACTGGAGGTATTTTTCGCTGTGTAACCCGCTTGAAAGTTTGAAATGGCCGGTCAATAGCGCGTTTGTATCGTTGAATATTTTAAGGACATCTTTATCGCTCATTGATCTCTCCTAATATTTTTTCCGCGGCTGCCTTTGGATCGGGCGCGTCCAGGATCGGCCTGCCCACTACGATGTAGCTTGCGCCCCATTTTACAGCCTCTTTAGGCGTGGCAGTTCTTTTTTGGTCATTTTTCTGCGCCCACTCCGGCCTGATGCCCGGCGTTACAATAACAAAATCATCACCGCACGCCCACCTTATGGGCTGTATCTCGTCTGCCGACGCTATAACACCATCCAGGGCCGCATCCTTTGCAAGCCTTGCAAGGTATGTGACCTGCGACTTGACCCCTTTTCGTATCTCCAGGTCCTTCAGGTCCTTCTCGCCCATGGATGTCAGGACCGTAACGCCCAGCACAAGCGGTTTTTCTATTTTTAGTTCTCTTGCCTTTTCTCTTGCCGCGCTGACTGCCTGCTTCATCATGTTAAAGCCGCCCTGTATGTGCACATTTACCATAAATACTCCCAGTTTTGTCGCGACTTTTACGGCGTTTGCCACCGTATTGGGTATGTCGTGGAATTTAAGGTCCAAAAATACCTTTGCCCCTTTTGCTGTCACGGCTTCAACCGCAGCGGGCCCGTTATTTGTAAAAAGCTGGCTTCCTATTTTAAATATCTTTACTGTCGGATATAGTTTTTCAACTATTGCTTTTGCGGAATCCAGGTCATCCATATCAAGCGCTACAATTAATTTCTCGCTATCCATATTGTTTGCAGCCATTCGTTGTGGTTGTTACTCAGTTTAGTTACTAAAACTCCTACGGGGACGGGTTCCTTAGCTTCTGCATAGTATTTAGGTCGGAACCAGTCCCGACTGTCAATTTTGGCCGTTACTTTGCTTTTAAACTTCCTATAACTTGCTTGATATCGTTTATTTGGTTCCCTTTTAAATATTTTTTTATGCCGTCTATAATTTCACCTGTTATCTGAGGGTTTATGAAATTCGCAGTGCCGACCTGGACAGCGCTTGCCCCGCAGATAATGAACTCCAGCGCATCCTTATAGTCCATTATACCGCCTATGCCGATAACCGGTATCTTTATTTTATTGAACACCTCGCGAACCATCCGCAGCGCTACCGGTTTTATCGCCGGGCCGCTTAAGCCGCCTGTTATAGCGCCAAGGCAGAGCCTATTTGTCTCAATATCAACGCCCATTGCGATAAATGTAATTATCAATGATACGGCATCGCTGCCTGCTGCCTCTGCGGCCTTTGCGATCTCGGTTATGTCGGTTACGTTGGGCGAGAGTTTCGTAATAAGCACTGCCTTCGTGGCTTGGCGTATCTTATTCACCAGTTCATAGGTTGCGTCTTTATCCTGCGCTATCAGTCCTTTTCCTCTTAGGTT
>JAPLLL010000109.1:7421-18087 GCA_026387595.1 Candidatus Omnitrophota bacterium | reverse complement strand
TGAATCAAGGTTGCCCGTAGGCTCATCCGCAAAAATTATAAGAGGGTCATTGACCAGCGAGCGGGCAATGGCAACGCGCTGCTGCTGGCCTCCGGAAAGTTCATTCGGCTTATGGTTCATTCTTTCCGCAAGGCCGACTTCATCGATCCTGCGTTTTGCTATTTCTTTCAGGTGGCGCTTTCCCGCATAGACCAAAGGCAGTTCGGCGTTTTGCAGGGCGGTCATGCGCGGCAGGAGATGAAACTGTTGAAATACAAAACCGACCAGCCGGTTTCGCACTGCGGCAACTTCTTCGTCGGAAAGCTCGTTGATATTTTTTTGCCCGAGGCAATATTCCCCGGAATCAGGCCTGTCCAAAAGGCCGAGGATATGCATAAGCGTGGATTTGCCTGACCCGGACGGCCCCATGATCGCTAAAAATTCCCCCGGCGCGACCGAAAGCGAAACATCCTGCAGGGCCCTTACCTCAACCTGGCCCATCTGATATGTCTTTGATACGTTTTTCAGCTCTATCATTATCTTTTGCGGCTCGGCAGGAACGGGTTGGTTCCTGTGGTGCTTTTAGGTAAATTATATTTTTTTGTTTTCAGGATTATCTTATCGTTCGCGGTAATACCGGAAAGCACTTCTATATTTTTGTCGTCCGACATCCCTAGTGTTACGGGCACCTTTGTCTTTTCCTTATGGTCCGCGTCCGCCGGGATGAGCAGGGTATTTTCCTTGCTTTGTTCTATAAAGTCTACGGTAGCGTTCATGCCCGAACGGAAAAACGGCGGTATCTCTTCTGGCAGAAGGTCTACTTTATACATGGTTACGTTGTTGACTGTTTCTGATTCGTAATATATATGCTCGACCGAGGCCTTGATCTTCGTATCAGAATAAGCATCAAGGCTTATGATCGCCTTCCTATCAGGGGTGATCTTCCCGATATCTGTTTCATCCACCTGCGCGCGTACAATAAGCCGGTCCGACAACACGATCACGGCGTCGGCCGTGGTAACGGTCTGTCCCGGCTGCGTTGTCGCCACGATCACCTCGCCGTCAATAGGCGCGGAGAGCGGGATCGCCTTATAGGCATCTTCCCAATATTTCAGGGTTTCCTCGCCTTTTCCCCTTGCGGCATCCAATAATGCCGCTCTTTCGGTTGAGCTCATCCAAGCAAGGATCTGCCCGGTTTTTACCTCGTTGCCTTCCTGGACCAAAACGCGGTCGATCCTTCCGTTGACAGGCGGCTTTACTTCCAGGCGGTTTTTCGGCAGGACAGTGCCTGTGCATGATATGAATGTTTTGATAGACCCTATAACCGGGATTATTTCTTGTGTGATTTCTCCGGAAACTGTCCCTTGTTTTGCCCTTGCTATCAACACCGCGGCGATAATAATAACTGCAGCGATAAAAAACGATATCATTTTTTTATTGCGCATATTCCAATGTCTCTCCTTTCGCCTGGATCCAGTTTGCCTCGGCCTGCAGGCTATTTGCTTCGCCCTGCAAGTAGTTTTTTTTGGCGCTGACCAGGTCGTCTTCTATAATGATCCAGTTATCAAACGTAATAAACCCGGTTGAATACTGCGCCTCGGCTATTTTTGAACGCTCTTCATTTGCGTTAAGCGATTTCAGCTGCACATTAACCATTGTGATGGCATCCTGCAGGCTAACCCATGTCTGCTCAAGGCCGACAATAAGCTTGTCTCGTAGGCTTCTCTCGTCGGCCTCTGCCTGGTTATACGCTGCCTGCGCCTGAGCCACTTGCGCGGTCCGTAGCCCCCCTTCAAATATCGGCATGCTCACGCCCAACCCGGCGTTCCATTGGTTATTATCCGGCGGCCAGTGCGAGCTGGTCCTGTCAGCTCCGGCATCACCTGAAAGCGTTGGGGAAAAATTACCATAGGCGGCCCTGATAGCAAATGCTGCGGCGTTTGTCTTGGCCACGGCCTGCAGTAGAGACGGATTATTTTTTACAAACGACTCGAAAGCGGGTTTTTCCTGGGCAGGATCACGTACTATAAAATCCCCGTTTACCGCCATTGGCCTGAAATCTTTGCGGCCCATTTCTTTGGTCAGCTGACGCTGCGCCAGCTCAACATCCCGCCTTGCCTGGGCGGCTTCAAATTCCGCTTCTGCCATATTCGCCTCCGCTGTCATCAGCGCGCCTTTGTGCTCCAGGCCGGACATATAACGGAGCGTTATCAGCTCCAGGTTCTCTCTTCTTATCTTAACGATCTCGTCTGTCACGCGGATAAGCTCCTGCGCCTTTAGCAAATTGACAAATGCGGTGCGCAGGCTCAACCTTACCTCAGACGAAGTAAAACTATAGCCCTGCTGCGCGGCCTTTATGTTCTCAGCCGCGCCTTTTACATCATTTATGGTTTTAAAACCGTCGAATATAAGCTGCGTGCCGGTAACGCCGTACGAATAGGTATGCGTTGTCCTGTTAGCGGTAGTGCCTGTTGAAGAGGCGGTGCTGCTTGTTTTTGCCGTTGATGCGTTTACATCGCCGCTGACTTGGGGATAGAGACCGCTTGCCGTTATATCCTTGCCGGCCTTTTGCTGGTTAACGACTTCTGCCGCGGAAATAAGGTCAGGATGGTTTTTTTTGGCTTCGGAAATACACTGGCCCCAGGTAAGTACCTCTTCTGTGTCTGCCGCCTTTACTGCCTCTAATGGCAGCCCGCACAGCAGTAGGCAGAGGATAATGATATTAAACCGGTTCGGTTTCATCAAATGAAACAACGTTATATCCCTTCTTTTCCAGTTTTGCAAAAATCATGTACACGCACGGCACAACAAAAAGGGTAAGCATCGTGGACAATATTACGCCTCCGATAACGGTTATGGCCATGGGAACGCGCGTCTCTGCCCCTGGCCCGAGCGCAAGGGCCGGCGGGATCGCCGCAGTAATAGTTGCCATTGACGTCATGAGTATCGGCCGGAGGCGTATGGGGCAGGCCTTTAACAGCGCTGCCTTAACATTCATATTCTGGCGACGCATCTGATTTGTAAAATCGACCAGCAGGATAGAGTTCTTTTTCACGATACCCATAAGAAGGATAAGGCCGATAATACTGTAGATATTCAGCGACTGGCCAAAAACCCACAGGGAAACCAGCGCGCCTGATATGCTGAACGGCAAAGCAAGAAGGACGGATATCGGATGGACATAGCTGTTGAACTGCGAGGCAAGCACCATGTATGCCACCAGGATCCCGAGCCAGAACACGAGTATAAGGTTAGAGAACGATTCCTTGAATGTCTGCGTGCTGCCGCTGAATACAATACGGTAGCCTTCCGGAAGGATCTTTTTCGTGATATTTTCAACCTCCCTGATAGCGTCTGTTTGCGATTTACCGGTGGCAACGTTCGCGAATATCGAGATCGCCCTTTCCCTGTTGCGCCTTGTTATGGTCAGCGGTTTTAATTTTTCTTCCACTGTTATGATATCCTTAAGCTGCACGAGTTCGTTCCTGTTGTTCCACACCCACAATTTTTCAATATCGCTTACCTGCGTCCTCTGGGAAGCCACCAGGCGCACCCTTACATCGTAGCGCCTGCCGTCTTTTGTATATTTTGCTATGCGCTCTCCGCCGATAAGCGAATTAACAGTATTGCCGATAACATCAATGCTTACCCCGCGCTCATCAGCTTTTTTCCTGTCAGGTTTGACCTGTATCTCAGGCACCGAAACGAAATAATCGGTATCAACGTCGGCCATAAGGCTGCTTTTACCCATCTCTTTTCGTATCTGCTCGGCGCAGGAAGCCAGTTTTTCCCAATCAGGGCCCCTTACGGAAAATTCTATAGGGAATCCGCGCTGGGCGGAAAATCCGGAAAGCGACAGGTCCTGAATGGTCGCGCGTATGTCCGGTATCTTGTTAAGCCCTGTCCTTAAAAGCGCCATAAGCTCTGTCTGGGACAGGCGATGCCTTGCGGGAGGGACAACGGGCCGCTTGAACGGCTCTTTGAACGTAACAAATATCATGCCTGAATTTACTTCTCCGCCGCCTACGCCGCCGATAATGGCGACATATCCCTCGACTTCCGGCCGGTTGGTAATGAATCCCTCGGCTGCCTTAAAACGGTCGCTTGTCAGTTCAAGCGAAGATCCTACGGGCGTCTGCAGGCGGCACATGAGTATGCTGAGGTCCTGGGACGGGACAAATTCTTTGCGCAGCAGTTTAAAGAAAAACAGCGATGTAATAAAAAATACCAGTGAAAAAGCGATCACGATCTTTTTCCGGCCGAGCGCCTTCTCAAGCAGCGTATGATAACGCTTTGCCAGCCATTTAAACGATCCGTCAATAGCCTTTCCGAAACGCGTATGCCGCTCACCGACCTGCAGGAACTGCGAACACCGCATCGGCGTAAGCGTCAGCGCCTCAAGGAGCGAAAGCGCCACTGCCACTGAAATGGTCACGCCGAACTGGAAGAAAAATTTTCCTATGATCCCGGACATGAACGCCACAGGAAGAAAGATCGCGATAAGCGCGATCGTTGCCGCCATGGCGGCAAAGGTTATCTGTCTTGCCCCGTCCCTGGCGGCGGTAACTTTTTCCTGCCCGCGTTCGCGGTGCCTCACTATATTTTCAAGCACCATGATCGCGTCGTCAACAACAATACCGACTGCCAGCGAAAGGCCGAGCACCGTAAACGTATTAAGCGTAAAACCCATAAAATATACGACTATGAATGTCCCTATTCTTACTTCCTCAAGGCGTTTCAAAACCCTGTGCGCTACGTCGATCTCGTTTGAGCCGCGCTGCTTGCGTATGCCGAGCCCTACGGTTGCCCTGCCCATGGTGCGCGCTATGCGCCTTACATCTGCCAGGCCGTATTCCACAGTAGCGACATCCTTCAGGTAGATCGGCTTATAGATCGCCTTGCCGGACCTGGTGGGTATAAGGATATTTGCGAATTCGTCGGTTGTGGGCGCCTCGCCCATGAGCCTGACGTTAAATTCTTTTGTCGTTGTCTCAATGCGGCCCGCAGGCACTTCCTGATGCTCTTTCTGCACCGCGTCTATTACATCCTTAACAGTAAGCTGATACGCCTCAAGTTTATTCGCGTCAACCCATATCCTGAGGTTCCTGTCAACAAACCCGCCCAGAAAGATATCGCCAACGCCCTTGACCGTTGTAAACTGGTCCTTCAGGTGGTCCTGCACATAAGTGATAAGGTCCGGCAGGTTTCTTTCGGCCGAAGAAACAGTAAGCATCAGGATAGGATTATCTTCCGGATTTACCTTTGTCAATACAGGCGGGTCTATGTCGTTGGGAAGCTGCCGTTGCGCCTGGTCTATCTTTGTCTTGGTATCCTGCATGGCAACGTCAATATCCCTGTCCAGGTCGAATTCAACTGTTATAGTTGCTGCGCCCTGTCGTATCGAAGAGGAGACATCCCGCACCCCTTGAATGCTCATTATGGAATCTTCCACTATATCTACTACGTCGCTTTCCATAACCTCGGGCGCAGCGCCTTCCCATGTAAGGCTCACGGAAACAACCGGGAAATCCACATCCGGCAATTGTCCCACGCCCATGCGGCCGTAACTTATGAACCCGAAAATAATAAGCGCGGCCATGAGCATCCAGGCAAAAACGGGATTTTTTATGGATATATCAGAAAGACTCATTCAATTTCTCCTTTGTGGCGTCTCCGGTAGCCGCAAGCAGTTCCCAATAATACCTCTTTGCCTCATACACTGTCTGGGCGTAGATCCTGGCCGAGTTCTGCGCTGTCTGTATCGCCTGTAAAACATCCAGGTTGCTCACAAGGCTGTATTTATAATCTTTGTTTTGCAGTTTATAGTTCATCCGCGCGGATGCAAAGGCCTTTCTCTGCTTGTCGCGCTTTGAAATAGCGTATGACAAATTCGCGCACGAATCCCTTATATCCTGCACTGCCGATCTTTCGGTTTGTCTGAGCAGGAGGCCGGCTGCCCGCGCGTTCGCATTGGCCTCTTTGATAGCGCCGTACGTCTCGGTCCCTTCGAAAATAGGCACGCCCACCTGCAGCATGGCATCCCATTCTGAATCTTTCGGCCTGATATTGCCGCTCGGATAATAATCGCCGGTAACGCTGACGCTGGGCACAAGGCCTGATTTCGCTATACCTGCGATTTTTTTTGCCACGCCCCAGGCATAATCTGCCGCGATCACGTCGGGACGCTGCTTTACCTTTGCGGTATAATGGGCTTCTTCTTCAACAGAAACCGGATTGCGCATTGTATCCTGGATAGCCGGTATGGGTTTCCCCGTTAGAAATTCAAGAAGGTCCTGCGCCACTTTTTCCTGGGCCTTGACGCTATACATCTCGGCCTCAACCGAGTACATCTGAGCCTCGGCATTTACAACCTCGCTTTTCATTGACCTGCCCAGTTTTTCCCTTTGCCTTAGTTCGCGGATACGGTTTTTAAGCGCCTGCCTCACGATCTCAAGGATGTTCAGGTCCTCTTTCTGCTCCATCAAAAGATAAAAGGCATCGGCAACATCCACCAAAAGCAGCTGTTCGGCGCGGGCCTTTTCCTTCAGACGCTGGCTTTCCTCAAGCTTGCTGCCGGACATCGCTATGAATTCCTTGAAACCCGTGAACAAAGTTTGCTTAAATGTAAAACTGCTTTCAAAGCTTGAGCGCGGATATGCCGAATTAGATGCGCTTGGATCTTGCCGGATATCCGTGTATGAAAATGATACGTGCGGCAGGATCGTACCCAGCGCCTGGATAAAATGGGCCTGCGCCACATTGAAATGTTCCACGTCAATGGCAATGGTTTCGCTTTGCTTAAGCGCCAGCTCGTAGCACCGCGCAAGCGTATACTGCTCGCCGCTTTCTTGCGAAAAGGCAACGCCGCAATTTATTAATGCGATCACGCAGATTATAAAAAGTGATCTTTTTATTATTGCCATTTTACGAAATCTTGGTCTCGCCATTGGATAATATGCCGCTTATTTCTGTTATGATCTTCAAATAGTCCTGTCTGTCTTTTTCAGACAGCCTGCCGAAAATATCCATTATCATCTGGCGCCTTTGGCCATGAACTTTTTTTACAAGGCCGGCTGCCTTAGCGGTAAGTTTTATTTTAATAACTCTTCTGTCGTTTGGTTCCGCCAGTCTGGTGACGTACCCGCCCTCCACCAGCCTTTCAACAATGCCGGTCATTGCCGCGGTCGTAACGCCCATAAAATGCGCCAGATCCGACATCCTGGAATCGCCGCGGGTACTTAAAAAATTCAGGACCAGGAACTGGGGCATGGTTATAGCGCCTTTAAACAATTCACATGTCGCGCGCCTTGTAAATTCTTTAGCGATGACAAGCGTGATATCGCTCATCTTATCCGCAAACTCAGAAAGCGGGACAGCCATTTATTAGCCCTCCTAATAGTTAACATACTTAACTATCAACTTTCTTTAGTATATCATATTTTTTTGGATTGTCAAGATTTAAAAAGGAGGGTTATACATTAAACCTGAATGTGGACACGAAATCGCAGTCTTTCATTACATACTCTTTACCCTCAAGGTGCATATGTGGTTTTGCAAGATGCAGTGAACCGGCTTTGATAAGATCGTTATAATCTATTATTTCCGCCTTGATAAAACCCCTCTGGATATCCGAATGTATCACGCCTGCGGCCTCAAGCGCGGGGGTACCCTTCTTTATCGGCCAGGCCCTTAACTCCTTGTCTTTTGCTCCGGTGATAAAACATATCGTGCCTGCCGCGTAATATGCGTCGAATAATATTTTATCTCCGTCATAGCCTGCGGCTTTATCAACGAAATTAACCGGCCTGATACTTGCCAGGTTGGTCCCGAACAGCGTTTTTTTCTCTTCTTCCGTAAAATCTCCTTCGCACAGGCAAAGATTTTTCTCCAATACTGCCTGCGCTTTTTTAAAAATATTCGTATCCTCGCCCTCAACTGCGCGCGACATGCGGTTCTCGATAACGACCATATCCGAGATAATAAGGTCCAGCTTTGCGTCTTTTTCGCAAATTATCGCGTCTGCTTCTTTGGCTGACGAGGCGTCTAAAAGTTCCAGTGTTATGAACGTGGTCTTTGACGGCTTGACCAGCTCCTCAAGCGCGCTGACGCGATCGTCAATAAGGCTTTTCTTACCGGCCGTAAAATCATCCAGCCCTAAAACAGCTATTTTCACAATATCTCCTTTTTAATCCGGCTATTCAACTTTTCTGAAAATTGCGCTCTTCCATCAGCAGGGCATAAGGAAAAATACCGGTCCCCTTTATTTTAAGCGGGACCGCCGCGTCATCCTTACTGATCCATATCTCGAACCGTTCGGGGCTGCTTTTAAAATGATAGGCCTGAAACTCGCCTGCGGGTACCGTTATATTATCTATTGATGCCAGCTCCAGCTTGAACTCATCGGGGAACCTGGCTGTAAATTGCCACCCCACGCAAAGGTCCGGGCATTGCCGCAAATAGAAAGGCAGCATGATCGCGTTATGGATCGGCCCGCTTGTCTTGGTCTTCCATTCCCGCATGAGTGTGCCGCCTCTATATTTTTTCATGGTAACCGTAAAATTTGCCTGGTCATATTCTTCGATTATAAATTCCTTTACCCCCATATTGTATATCTCTCGTTCTACCCTGTACGGCAATAATGTGCGCGGATCGCTGTAGATCTTTTCCGTATCCTCGAACAGGAGCACTTTCGTCTTGAAAACGGCCAGATTGGCCTTTGTGCCGTTTAAGTCCACAATGCCAAAATCTTTATACTCCGATTTTCCGGCAGGGGTTATCGAATACAGAACGCGCTCGCCCGTATAATCACAGACAACGGGCTGCCCTTTCAGCAGACTGCGGCCCGCAAATATAAGCAGGCCTATACCTATTATGATAAGCGCTATTTTACCGAATTTCATAGTAAATAAACCCTACTGCCAAAGCAGGGTTTGCATTTTCACTTGGCTGCGCTCCTTGGTATACTTTATAACTTCATCTCCAAGCGCAGCAAGGCTATTATAGTAAAGGTATGGTCAAATATCAAGGATAATGCGAAATCAGAGATAAAGAGATAGCACTTTGTCCATCATGGAGAGGTGGACATTGGAGAGTGTGCTTGGGGACGTTTCTACGCCTTTGACTTTCCCGAGCGATTTACTAAATTGGCCTGTAAGTTAGTAACAAGCATGGCCAAAAGTATTGATATCGCGAAGTAATAAATACCTGCTTCAGCTTTGGCGCTTGCCAGGACGCCCAATTTTATGGAAACAATAATAATAGCTGTGACAAAAACATCCAGCATCGACCATTTCCCCAGAAGGCTCAGGCCGCGGAGAAGCCATTTCCTGTAACGGTCACTTAACCTTACGAACCAGATCACAAAGAGCGTCACCAATTTTACGACGGGAAAAATAACGGAGAAAAAGAAAATAATGAACGAAAGAACATAATATTTGCAATTCCAGAGGTTTATTATCCCCGATATTATGGAAAAAGTATTTTTTTCCCATAATTTGCGCACGGTTAGCACTGGCAGGTACAGGCCTATAAAAAGACACAAAGCGGAAACTACGATCAATATCAATATATCAACACGCTTGGGATAAAGATGTTGCAATGTTTTCTTCTGGTCAGTTTTCATTAAAATATCTCGTTAATTTACAAACGTTCCATTTTGGTGCACCCTGCAAGTTGAGACCTGCCTCTTTGAGAAACGGGTCTTACTTATCCTATTTTCATTTTTGTAATTTATTGCAGTTTATCAAGTATCTGGTACAAAACCCCTCCCGCGATATCAAGCCTGGGAAACATATACTTGCGCGCGGAAATCGTTATTTCAGTCTTATTGTCTGCGTCCTTCCTGAGTATAAGCGCTACCATCGCTCCATTGATATTGGCATTAATCACCCCGTCTGACGCATCATGCTCGGTAATCGTCCCCATGCGCTCTACTACCACAAGACTCACTTTATACACATGTTCAAAACTTATATCGATGATCTGCTGCACGCTATCTTTACCTATAAATGTTGCCGCTACGGCAAACGGTAGCGCCGCCCCGCCTGTTAACATAGCGGCCCCGTATATCGCGGCGCCTTTTATCGCTGTAGCCTTCATAGGCTCTGCAAGCACAAGTAAGGCCAATTGTTGAGCGCTGGGAATACCCTTATAGATCTTTTGTATATTAACATCGTAGACTTGCACACTGGGTTCCGCGCCGATCGTGTAGTCCTTGTAAACTATCTTACCGATGCTTAAGGTAAGGATATCGATTTGCATAGGGATAGGCGAGGAAGAATTTGACTGCTGCGCTATTGTTAGTGAATCCACGTTGAGTTTTCCTTCTTTATTTTTGACAAGCCCCATCTCTTTTAATTCAATCTCCACAATTAAAAAGTGACGTTTCTGCTTAAACAGGGAAGCGCAATCATATATGACTTTTATTTTGGGACAAGATACCAGTATGCCTGCCGGAAAGCCGTCGGGATTAAACATTTTAAATCCGGATATACGTATGGTTGAACTTAAAATATTCAATGAAAAACCATCCATATGTACCGGTGCTCCTGTGATCTTGGAAGCAACCACTGTTACCGCAGTTTTAATAACTTGGTTACTAAAAACCACGCTGCCTACCAAGGAGAAAACAACTACCCCCAGCACTGTAAGAAATTTCTTCATACACGCCTTCCGTTTGTTCTATCTC
>JAPLLL010000109.1:0-7415 GCA_026387595.1 Candidatus Omnitrophota bacterium | reverse complement strand
AACTAAACCTAAAAACCCGACTATGCTAGCGCCCAGTCCGCTAATCAGAAGCCAGAGCGCCTTGTATGTAGGTGTACCCGTGAAAAAGCGCGAGACATTGGAACTAGCCGAATGGTAGGCGCTTAACCCAAAAGCTAATAAGATAACTCCTATAACCAGAAGTGCGATTGATATACTCTTATTCATATATTCTCCTTTTTTTGTTTTATTCACGCAAGCAGTTCCACAGCCGTCCTGTTTTGGTACACCCTGCATATGCCGGGGACATATCTGAGATTAAAAATGGGGACATATCCGGGTTAAATTCTCAAAACGTCCCTTTAACCTTTGCTCCACTCCTCAATTGCCCATTTTTAGTCTTGAGCTCATCAGCTTGTTGCTGAATTTTGGTTGTCAAATCGCCGCGGCTTTGATGTTGCTTTTTCTTTATCATTTTATTTGTGGCTGTCCTGCTACGCTCTTAAACAGGCAAACTATGGTAGAGCTACGCAGGGACAGCTCCTACGAAGCCACACCGGAATTTTACATATTGCGCGGCGAAGTAGAGCTGACGGGCAAGGATTTGAACCTTGACAGGCAGATCCAGAGTCTGCTGTGCTACCGTTACACTACCCGTCAGTAAAACAGCTATAAGTTATAAGCTTTAAGCTATAAGTTGTCGGTTAATTAAAAAACTTTGAAAGAGCGGCGTTAAGCCGGCCTATCGTTTTATCCTTGCCTAACAATTCTAGCGTTTCAAACAATCCCGCGCCGGTGGTCCTTCCTGTGGCGGCAAGCCTTACAGGATGGATTATAACAGCAGGCTTTACTTTCAGTTCTTNNNNGTTCTTCGGCCAGTGAGCGGATTACTTCTTCGGTTGATTTTGCGTTAAAATCTTTCAGGCCGCTGAGTTTTTCCGTTGCCTTTTTAAGCACCTCTCTTGTCTCTGCCTTGAAAAACTTCTTTACGCCGTCAGGATCGTACTCGATCTTATCTTCAAAGAAACAACGCGCAAGGCCTATGAAATCATAGGTTGTCTTGATGCGCTCCCTGAATAATTTTACAACATTCGTGAACCAATTTGAATCAAAATTTTCAACGGGCAGGCCTTCTTTTTTCAGCGCATCTATTATAAGCGCCTCGAGTTTTTTAGGCTCCATTTTCTTTATATATTCGCTGTTCACCCAAAGTAGTTTATTTATATCGAATACGGCTGCGGTCTTTGTTATCTTCTCAAGCGAAAAATCTTTTATGACATCGTTTATAGGCATGACCTCTCTGTCGTCGCCGGGCGACCAGCCTAAAAGGCACAAGTAATTCACCAGCGCCTCCGGCAGGAATCCTTCTTCCTTGTAGTCCCGGATACTTGTCGCGCCGTGCCTCTTGGAAAGCCGCGAGCGGTCAACGCCCAGTATCAAGGGTATATGGCAGAATTTAGGAAGGACGAGCCCCAGCGCCTCGTACATCACAACCTGTTTCGGCGTATTGGAGATATGGTCGTCCCCCCTGATAATATGGGTAATGCCCATGTCTGAATCATCAACCACGCAGGCAAAATTATACGTTGGCGAACCGTCGGATTTTATAAGGACCTGGTCCTTAATAAGGGATGTATCAAATTCTATATCGCCGTGCAGGATGTCATTTATCTTTAATTTCTTCTGCGGCATCTTAAAATGCACGGCGCCTTCTTTTTCATACGCATGGCCTGCGGCAACAAGTTTTTTCGCGACCTCGCTGTACAAGGAAGCGCGCTTGCTCTGAAAAGTCAATTCTCCGTCCCACTTAATGCCGAGCCACTTAAGCGAATCCAGGATCTCATCCAGGAATTCCTGCTTGGAGCGCACCTTGTCAGTGTCTTCTATGCGCAGTATAAACTCTCCGCCTTCATGCCTGGCGAACAGCCAGTTAAAAAGCGCGGTGCGCGCGCTTCCGACGTGCAGGTACCCTGTGGGGCTTGGCGCGAATCTTACCTTTACGTTTGCCATGTTCATTTAAGCTGTTCCTTTATGGCCGCTGCAACCGCCTGCGGGGTAAGGCCGTATTTCTTAAAAAGCTGCTCGCGCGTGCCGTGCTCTATGAATTCACTGGGCAGGCCTATTCTTTTTACGTTAGCCTTTATGCCTTCTTTTTCAAAAAATTCCAGGATGGCGCTGCCGAACCCGCCTTCAATTACCCCCTCTTCCAGTGTAACAAATAATAATTTAATCCTTTTTGACAAATTTTTCAACAATTCTTCATCAAGCGGCTTTACGAACCGCGCATTTATCACGGCGCAGTCTATGTTGTCCTTTTCCAGGATCTTGGCGGCCTGCTGTCCGGCCCACACCATGCTGCCCAGCGCAAGGATAGCAACGTCTTTTCCTTCTTTTAAAATTTCGGCTTTCCCAAGTTGTACTTCTGGAACTGAGAACTGAGAACTAACAACTGATAACTGCATTTCCGTTCCCCGCGGATAGCGTATCGCTGTCATTCCTTTGTACTCAACCGCAAAATCAAGCATAAACTTCAGTTCGTCCGTATCTTTAGGCGCCATAAGCGTCATATGCGGTATATGCCTTAGAAACGCTATGTCAAACAGGCCGTGGTGCGTAGGCCCGTCTTCGCCCACGAGGCCCGCCCTGTCTAAGACAAATACGGCGTCAAGGTTCTGCAGCGCAATGTCATGCACAAGCTGATCATATGCCCTCTGTAAAAACGTGGAGTATACGGCCACAACCGGTTTTAATCCTCCCCGCGAAAGGCCGGCGGCAAATCCGACAGCGTGCCCCTCCGCGATACCGACGTCAAAAAACCTGGCCGGGAATTCCTTGGAAAATTCTGTAAGGCCCGTGCCATCAGGCATTGCTGCGGTGACCGCTACGACATTTCCATATTTTTTGCCTATCTCAACCATGTGCTGGCCGAATACCTCTGTATAAGTCCTCCCCTTTATAACCTGCACTTCTCCGTTCGATATAACGCGCTTTTCGCCTGTCTCGATCTCGAACGGCGGGGCGCTGTGGAACGCGGTCGGGGATTCTTCGGCATATTTATAGCCTTTGCCCTTTTTGGTATTGACGTGTATTAACACCGGCTCTTTCAGGTCCATCACCTTTTTGAACATCTCAATGAGGATAGTTGTGTTGTGGCCGTCTATCGGCCCGAAATACCTGAAACCCATTTCCTCAAATAGTATACCGGCGGTCAGCAGATTCGTAATGCCCTCCTCAAAACGCTTCGCCGCCCTGTACGCGGAATATCCGAATTTCGGCATTTTTTTCAGGAGGGACTCTACGTCCTTGCGCACCCTGTTATACAACGGGTTCGTGAGTATCCTGTTCAGGTATTTGCTTAAGGCGCCGATAGTAGGCGAAATGGAAATTTCATTGTCATTCAGTATAATGATCAGGTTCTTTCCCAAATGCCCGGCGTGATTTAACGCCTCAGACGCCATACCGCCTGCAAGCGCGGCATCGCCTATGACAGCGACTATTTTATTGTTCTTGCCCTTAAGGCCGTTTGCGGTAATAAGGCCGAGCGCGTTTGATATGGAGTTGGAGCTGTGGCCCACGGTAAACGCGTCGTACGGACTTTCGTTTTTGTTCGGGAATCCGCTTAAGCCGCCCATCTGTCTTATCGTAGGAAAACCATCTCTCCTTCCGGTAAGGAGCTTGTGCGCGTATGCCTGGTGGCCCACGTCCCATACTATAACATCATCGGGCGCGTTCAAAAGATAATGCAGGGCGATCGTGATCTCAACAGCGCCAAGGCTGGAGGCTATGTGTCCGCCGCTTTTACATATAACGCGGATGATCTCTTCGCGTATCTCCTGCGCAAGCTGCGGCAGCTGCGCTACGGGTATCTTTTTTAAATCAGCCGGGCTGTTTATTGTATCCAGCAATTTACCCATTAAAATTTTCTCTCAACCAAGTACAAGGCAATGTCTTTCAGCGTATCGGCCCTTTTGCCGAAGCAGGAAAGGCTCATTTCTGCATCTTTTGTAAGACGCCGCGCTTTTCGGCAGGCGCTTTCTTTGCCAAGGACGCGTATTGAATCATTTTTATCCAGGATATCGTCCACTACCTGAAACGCCTCTCCTATATACAGGCCGAATCTTCCCATCGCATTTATCTTTTTTATTCCTGCGCCCGCGCAGATAGCGCCCATCTTTAATTTATTAATGCAGCTGTTTTGTGAAGATTTATATAATCCAGTGTCTTTGTATTTTTTTTTCTGCCTTTATGGTCCATGTCAGCGGCTTGGCCGCCTGTCATGCCAAGGCTTCCGGTTGAGAGGCTTAGTTCTTTTACAAGGCTTGATGCGATTTTTGCGTTCTTTTCACGGCTCAGCGTTTCAAATGACAGCGACAAAAGGCTGTCGCCCGCCAAGATCGCTGTTGCCTCGTTGAACTTCTTATGGCATGCGGGCCGGCCGCGCCTGTAATCGTCATTATCCATGGCAGGCAGGTCGTCATGTATCAATGAAAATGTATGGACAAGTTCTATTGCGCATGCTGCTAATAGGGCGTCCTCGGCTTTGCCGCCGCAGCAAACACAGCTTTCTATCGTAAGGATAGGCCTTATGCGTTTGCCGCCTGAAAACACGCTGTAACACATTGCCCTGTGCAGCCCTTTTGGCATGGTATCCTTTTTAGGCAGTATCTCATCCAGTCTTTTGTCTATCCGGATCTTTCTTTTATGCAATAAAGCCTTTATATCCACTTTTAATCCGAGCCCTCTTCAAACGGCTTAACCTGGAATTTGCCGGATGATGTCTTTGTCAGGACCTCTATTTTTTTCTGTGCGGCGTCAAGTTTTTTTGAGCATAACTGCACCAGCTTTACACCCTCATCATACATCTTAAGCGCGGCATCCAGCGAAAGTTCCCCGCCTTCCAGTTCATTTACTATCTTTTCAAGCCGTTCAAGCGCTTTTTCGAAATTTTGTTCAGCCATATTCAGTCTCCAGATGGTACTTAATCGGTTATCTTGTCTACTATGCTTATAAATTTTCCTTTACAAACTCTTGTTTCTACTCTATCGCCACATTTTAGTGGTGCTGCGTTCTTTATAATCTTGCCGTCCACCTTATTGAACGTTATGCTATAGCCGCGCCCGAGTATCGCAAGCGGGCTCAGCGCCTCGAGTCTGCCTATCAGCGTTTTAAAATCTCCCATGCTAAGTTCAAGTACGTGGCCCATCCTAACCGCCAGGTCGTTTCCGAGGTCGTCTATTCTTTGTTTTAATTGCAAGACCAGGTTAAGCGGCTGCCGCAGGACGTAGCTGGTCTTCAGCCGGTTTAATTTTTCTTTCAGCGCGTTGAGCCGGTTCAGCAGGCCGTTTGCAAGCCTTGTCGAATTTGTCTCTAACGTTGAAGCCATCTCTTTTTTTTCCGGCACAACAAGTTCGGCGGCCGCCGACGGCGTAGGCGCGCGCATGTCGGCCACAAAATCCGCTATCGTAAAATCGATTTCATGCCCTACGGCGGAAACAACAGGTATTTTTGAATCGTATATCGCCCTTGCGACTATCTCTTCATTAAACGCCCAAAGGTCCTCTATGCTGCCGCCTCCCCGGCCTACGATCAACACATCTATCTTCCCGTATTCGTTAAATTCTTTAATGGCGTTTGCGATCTCTGCTGAGGCGCCGTCTCCCTGCACCCTTACCGGGTTAAGTATTATTTCAACATTCGGGAACCTGCGCCTTAAAATATTCAATATATCCCGTATCGCGGCGCCCGTAGGCGAAGTGACGATCCCTATACGCTGCGGCAGGAACGGGATCGGTTTTTTATGCGCCTTATCGAACAGCCCCTCTTTTTGTAATTTTTCTTTCAGCTGCTCAAACGCGATTTGGAGCGCGCCGGCACCATTTGGTTCCATCGCCTGCACGTAAAGCTGGTATTTACCCTGCTTGTCGTAGATGCTGACGCGGCCCAGGCATAAAACCTGCATGCCCTCTTTAGGCGCGAATTTCAGCTGCTGATTCACGGGCCTGAACATCGCGCAGCTTAATACAGCGGCCTCGTCCTTCAAGCTGAAATACATATGGCCCGAGGAATGTAAAAGCAGATTGGATATCTCGCCTTCAACCCAGACAGCCGAGAACGCTCCTTCAAGCAGCATGCGCGCCTCGCGCGCAAGCTCGCTTACCTTATAGATGTGCCTTGTTTCTTTTTTCACGGCTATTTATCTTCTACCTGGATCCTGTTTATCGCGGTTGCTTTGCCGTTTTTTTCGTCCACGTCCACTATCGCGCCGGCAAGTTTTACATCGGCCTCGGCCATTTCGAATCTTGTCGGCAACTGCGTTACGAATCTTGTAAGGATCTGGTCCACGCGGCGGCCTATCACGGATTCGTACGGGCCGGTCATGCCGAGATCCGTTATGTATGCGGTGCCCTTATGCAATATCCGTTCGTCCGCTGTCTGTATATGCGTGTGCGTGCCAAAAACGCAGGTAACTACCCCGTCCAGGAACCAGCCGAGCGCTACTTTTTCGCTTGTCGCCTCGGCGTGGATATCCACAAAGATGATCTTTGTGGATGCTTTCAGTTTTTCAATCTCTTCCCTTACCGTCTTAAACGGGCACTCTATCGGGTCCATGAATACCCTGCCGGCCAGGTTTATTACGCCGACATTAACGGCTCCCGCGCTCACAACGCACGAACCCGAGCCAGGCGCGCCCTTCGGGTAATTCGCGGGCCTGAGTAGCCTGTTGTTTTTATCAAGATAAGGGGCTATTTCTTTCCTGTTCCAGATGTGATCTCCCGTTGTCATCACGTCTACGCCGTAACCGAAAAGCTCGTCGGCTATCTGCGGCGTGACGCCGCTTCCACCGGCCGCGTTCTCGGCGTTTGCGATAACAAAATCAATGTGTTCTTCTTTTTTCAAAGCAGGCACCAGGTTTTTTATCGCGTTCCTTCCCGGCTGGCCCACTATATCGCCTATCACCAATACGCGCATTCGTTCTCCTTATTTTGCGTACTCTATGGCCCTGGTCTCCCGTATTACTATGACTTTTATCTGTCCGGGGTACTCAAGCCCTTCTTCGATCTTTTTGGTAATATCGCGCGCCATAATAACAGCGTCCTGGTCCGTTATCTTTTCCGGCTGGACTATGACCCTGACCTCTCTTCCGGCCTGGATCGCGTATGCCTTTTCAACACCTTTGAACGAATCCGCTATGGATTCAAGTTTTTCAAGCCTCTTTACGTAGATCTCAAGCGTCTCGCGCCTGGCGCCCGGCCTTGTCGCGCTTATAGCGTCCGCTGCCTGGCACAGGACCGCAAGAAGCGTCTTAGCCTCGACATCCTGGTGGTGGCTCTCCACGGCGTGGATCACGCTTTCGGGCTCGTTGAATTTTCGGGTCAGGTCGGCGCCGATCTTGGCGTGGTTGCCTTCGACCTCGTGGCTGACGGCCTTGCCGATATCGTGCAAAAGCCCCACCCTGC
>JAPLLL010000076.1 GCA_026387595.1 Candidatus Omnitrophota bacterium | reverse complement strand
AAAAATAGACCTGCCTCCCGCCCGCGTAAAAGAATGCATAAAGAAGATCGGCATAGGCTTTCTGTTCGCGCCCGTATTCCACGGCGCGATGAAATTCGCGGTTGAGCCCAGGAAACAGATAGGTATACGCACTATATTCAACATATTGGGGCCGCTTTCAAGCCCGGCAAGCGCGACGTGCCAGGTCATCGGCGTGTTCAGGCCGGATTTTACAGAGCTTTTGGCAAAGGTCCTTTTAAACCTGGGCACAAAGGCAGCCATGGTAGTGCACGGGGATGACGGCCTGGACGAGATCTCAATAAGCGCAAAGACCAAGATAACGGAGCTGAAGGATAAAAAAATACGCACGTATTATGTCCAGCCCAAAAATTTCGGTTTAAAAAGGGCAGAACTCTCCGAGATAAAGGGCGGCGGTAAAAAAGAGAATGCCGGGATAGTGTTGGACATACTAAAGGGGAAGCGCGGACCGCAAAGGGACATCGTGCTTATGAACTCAAGCGCAGCCATCATGGTCGCGGGCCAGGCGCGGGATTTCAAGGACGGCGTAAAAATGGCGGCAGAGTCGATTGATACGGGCATGGCGCTGGCAAAGCTTGAATTATTGCAGAAAGAAAAATGATACTTACCCAGATCATAGAGCACAAGGAACTGGAAGTGGCCCAGCGCAAGTCAGAGCAGCCGCTTTCAAAGATACGCGCCGCGGCGGAAGGCCTGCCGGTAAAGAACAAAGGCGCGTTCCTTAAGGCTGTTTCAGCCGAGGGCATAAACCTTATCGCTGAAATAAAAAGGCGGTCCCCGTCCAAGGGCCTGCTGCGAAAAGATTTTAATCCGGTTAAGATAGCCGTGGATTATGTAACTGCGGGCGCTACGGCTCTGTCAGTGCTTACGGATGAGAAATTTTTCGGCGGCAGCCTTTCATTTATAAAAGAAATAAAAAAGGATGTGGGTTTCGGCCTTCCGGTCCTGGAAAAGGATTTCATAATAGACGAATATCAGATATATGAGGCAAAATACTACGGCGCCGACGCTGTTCTTTTGATAACCGATATATTGACAGAGGATGAACTGCGCAGGTTCAGGGAGACTGCGGAAAGGTTGGGAATGGATGCGCTGGCAGAAGTCCGCTCCCAGGAGGATATAGAAAAGGCCCAAAAGGCAGGCAGTCGGATAATCGGTATTAATAACAGGAACCTGCGTTATGTGCCGGAGGGAAAAGCTATTGTGTCGGAAAGCGGGATAAGGACGTATAAAGCTGTTATGCGGCTCAAGTGCCTGGGAGTGAATGCCGTATTGATAGGCGAGGCATTCATGGAGGCAAAGGATATTGTGGCAAAGGTAAGAGAGGTGATGGGGACCCATGCTACCTGATAAGAAGGGGCACTTCGGAGAATTCGGCGGGAAATACGTACCTGAGACGCTGATGGCAGCCGTCTCAGAGCTCCAGAAAGAATACAGCAGGGCAAAAAAAGACAAAAGGTTCAGGCAGGAGCTGGATTATTACCTTAAGGAATACGCAGGTAGGCCCACACCGCTGTATCTTGCAAGCCAGCTTTCTAAAGAATGCGGGGCGAAGATCTACTTAAAGCGCGAGGACCTGCTGCACACGGGCGCGCACAAGATCAACAATACGCTTGGCCAGGCATTGCTTGCGAAGCGCATGGGGAAGAAGCGCATCATAGCGGAGACAGGCGCAGGCCAGCACGGCGTTGCGACAGCGACAGTGGCAGCGCTGTTCGGCCTTGAATGCGAGATATTCATGGGCGATGAGGATATTAAGCGGCAGTCTATAAACGTATTCAAGATGAAACTTCTGGGCGCAAAGGTCACGCCTGTCCACTCCGGTTCAAAAACGCTTAAAGACGCGATGAACGAGACCATACGGGATTGGGTGACCAATGTGCGGTCAACTTATTATGTCATAGGTTCTGTTGCGGGGCCGCATCCGTATCCGATGATGGTAAGGGATTTTCAGTCCGTGATCGGCAAAGAGGCAAGACGACAGAGTTTACAAAAAACAAGGAAACTGCCTGATCATGTTGTTGCCTGCGTCGGCGGCGGAAGCAATGCAATGGGCATATTTTATGCTTTTTTGAAAGACAGGGTAAAACTTATCGGTGTTGAAGCGGCAGGGCTTGGCGTGAATACAACGCATCATGCAGCGACATTATGCAAGGGCTCGGTCGGTGAGCTGCACGGTTCGCTTAGCTACCTGTTGCAGGATAAGGACGGGCAGATAAAGATCGCTCATTCAATTTCAGCCGGGCTTGATTATCCGGGCGTAGGACCTGAGCACGCGTACCTTAAAAAGACAGGCCGCGCGAAGTATGTAGCCGTAACAGATAGACAGGCGCTTGAAGGTTTTAAGGCGCTTACAGAGCTTGAGGGCATAATCCCGGCGCTTGAATCATCGCACGCGGTCTATTACGCAATGCAGCTTGCGCGCCGCGCGCGGAATAAAACGATCGTCGTTTGCCTCTCAGGGCGAGGCGATAAGGATATTGATATAGTGCGCGCGATAAGGTGACTGACACTTCACGCGCAACCAAAACTTGAGAGTGTCTGTCACCGACAACACAATGAAAACAAAAAGTTTTACGCTGATTGAGCTGTTGATCGTAATTGTCATAATCGGTATCCTGGCGACTTTGGCGTTTAGAGAGTATGAATACATGAAGTGGAACGCCACTGGTAAAGAGGCTATGGAGACATTGCGCATGCTTGCCAATGCGGCCATGTTATATAGGACAGAAACTGGGGCTTTTTACAATTGGGTGGATCACCCTGCCATCCCCCCTGACAATCACTGGGATATACCAGAGGTTTTAGCTGTGCCTAAGCCGGCCCGTCCATATTACCAATATCACTATCTCAATTGGTTCGGAACAGCAGGTATACAAATTTACTGTGTACTGACAGCCGCTTCTGGCGGAAAGCATCTACCGGGGATCGTGTATCAGTATGAAATTGCATATCTTCCATTGCCGGAATTCCAATTTCCAAATAGCGCAGAAGCTTTTAAAGGTCAATATGTTGAAAACGGTCTATATGTATATTATGTTAAGGAGAAATATAGAAGCTCCGACGGCCAGCGATGTGCAATTTCGGGCTGGTAAAAAGTAAAACATGAATGGGATGCTTATGCCGTTTGGAGAATTGAATT
>JAPLLL010000126.1:7715-13306 GCA_026387595.1 Candidatus Omnitrophota bacterium | reverse complement strand
CTGGGTGAACCTTTATGTAATACGCCACGGCGAATCAACATGGAACAGCCAGAACAGGATACAGGGCCATTCCGACCCGGGGCTTTCCAAGCTGGGCAGACTGCAGGCGCGGCTCCTCGCCAAACGTTTCAAGAAAATAAAGATAGATAAAATATACGCAAGCCCGCTCGCAAGGGCGCTTGAGACCGCTGAGATCATGGCAAAGGCGCTGGGCCGTAAGGTGATCAAGGATGCGCAGTTTAAAGAGATAAAATTGGGCGATTGGGAAGGCAAGACGCCGGAAGAGATCAACCGCTTGTATCAAAATAGATATGATAAATGGCTCAGGCTGGGCCCGACCAAGATCAGGATCCCCAAGGCTGAAGGCGTGAGCGCATTTAGATCGCGCGCGGCAAAGGCCTTTTATGAAACAATAAAGAAAAATCCGGATAAAGATGTAATGGTGGTGACGCACGGCGGCGTGATATCCGCTCTTTTGGCGCACATACTTGGAGCGGATTTTGACAAGCTGATACTTCACCTGTACCTTCCCAATACATGCGTTACGGTTGTATCATTTCATAATAAGAGGGCTTCTTTAGTCCACATAGCGGATACCTTCCATTTATCCAAAGCTATAAAAGTAAAAGGCGTATGGCCCGCTTCTAAATAGTGTAAAGTGTAAGGTGTAAAGTGTAATGTATGATCGATGTGAAAGATTTGTTTAAAGAAGAGCTTGTAAAAGAGGTGGCCACGCTCGACCTTGAGCCATTCAGGGCTAGCCAGATACTTGATTGGGTCTATAAAAAGAGGGCAGTTGATTTTGACGCGATGACAAACCTCACCGCCTCCGCCAAGGCCGCGCTTAAGGAAAAATTTTATATAAGCGGCCTGGAACTGATAAAAGAAGCCAGTTCAAAAGACGGCACAATAAAATTTCTGCTCGGCCTCCAGGACAGTCAGCGGATCGAAAGCGTTTTTATACCTTCCAACAAGACAAATACCGTATGCGTGTCATCTCAGGTCGGGTGCAAATTCGCCTGCGAATTTTGCGCAAGCGGCAAGGCCGGATTTGTGCGAAACCTGCGGCCCGCGGAGATAATAAACCAGGTTTTATTTATACAGGCCGCCCACGCGGTAACGAACGTGGTATTTATGGGCATGGGCGAGCCGCTTGATAACTATGATTTCGTCATTAAGGCGGTCAGGCTCCTTAATGCGCCTTACGGCCTTGGCATAGGCCAGCGCAAGATAACCATCCATTTCGACCGCGGGTGTTGTACCCGGAATAAAAAAACTGGCGGATGAAAACATGCAGGTCGAGCTCTCCATATCGTTGCACGGCCCTGACGACAAAACGCGCTCACGCCTTATGCCGATCAATAAAAAATATCCGCTCTCAGAGCTGATAGGGGCCTGCGGAGAATATATAAATAAAACAAACCGCCAGATTACGTTTGAATATGTACTGATAAAAGGCCAGAACGATTCCGCAGGCAACGCAAAGGCGCTGGAAGGGCTGCTGAAAGACATGGGAAGCCTTGCCAAGGTGAATTTAATAACATTTAATGCGGTTAACGGGTTTGGGTTTGTTGCGCCGCAACCCGGCGCGGTAAAAGATTTTAAGGCGGTATTGGATAAAGGGAAGATCATGTCCACCATAAGGGTTTCGCGGGGCACGGATATAGACGCGGCCTGCGGCCAGTTAAGATTAAGGCATGAAAAATAATAAAAAACCGGCCAGGATAAAAAAGAGCCTGTTTTATTCGTATATCGACGGGGTATTTGCCTCCGTGATGGTGGGTTTACGGGATACGTTTATCACGCCCTTTGCCATTGCCCTTGGCGCCGCCACTGCCCAGGTTGGCCTATTGTCCTCGCTGCCGAATCTTGTGGCTTCGCTTGCCCAGATAAAATCAGCCGATGTTACGGAGAAACTGCGCAGCAGGAAAAAGGTGATCAGTTTTTCGGTATTTATACACGCCGTTTTATTCCTGCCGATACTCCTTATCCCGTTTTTCCTGCAGGGCAAGAACACGCAGATAAATTTTCTTATCTTTTTTTACATACTGCACCTGTCTTTCGGGAATTTCTCCGCGCCTCCGTGGGGAAGCCTGATCTCCAAATATATCCCGGCCAATAAACGGGGGAAATATTTCGGGTTCAGGAACAAGACGCTTGGGTTCATTACTGTTGCAAGCGCGTTTATAGGCAGCTTTATTTTGCAGGGGCTCAGCCAGTTCAACCTGTTTCTAGGCTACGCAGTGTTATTTTTTGTAGCATTGGTCAGCAGGCTTATCTCCTGGCATTACCTCAATAAGATGTACGAACCGCCGTTCAGGGTAAACGAAGACGCCCAATTCAGTTTTTTTGAATTTGTGGCGACCATAAAAAAGAGCAACTTTACAAGGTTTGTTTTTTATGTCGCCGCCATGAATTTCTGTGTTTATATCGCGTCCCCGTTCTTTGCGGTGTACATCCTAAGGGACCTCAGGATGAATTACCCGGCATATACCCTTGTGACAATGGCCGCTACAATGACAATACTTTTGGCCACGGAAAGATGGGGCAGCAGGGCGGATATTTTCGGTAATATAAAAGTTATACGGACCTGTTCGTTTTTTGTGCCGTTTGTCCCGATGCTGTGGATCTTTTCAAGCAACATATTCTACCTGATCGTTATTCAGATTGTGGCGGGCTTTTTCTGGTCCGGCTTTAACATCGCAACGTCAAATTTCATATTCGACTCGGTTTCACCAGCTAAGAGGACCAGGTGCATAGCCTATTTTAATGTGATAACAGGCACCGCGATGTTCTTGGGGGCCTCTGTCGGAGGATATGCCGCCGCATTTTTGCCTAATCTGTTCGGTTATAGACTGCTTACCCTGTTTTTTGTGTCCGGCCTTATAAGGATCTTTATAGCGGCGTTTTCTTTTTTGCTTAAAGAAGTAAGGCCTGTCCGGCACACAACCGGGTTCAGGCTGCTGCAGGAGACCATAGGGTTTTCCTGGCCGCAATAGGTGTTGACAAGGCTTTGGGGTTGATGGTATATTTTACTGGTGTTGTCCCTCGTCCTGCATGAAAACTCAAGGGACTTCCCTCGTTGCCTGATGTGAACAAGGGCAACTCGGGACTTTGCGGGATCAATTTCCAGAATATAAACGATAGAAATTGGGAGGATGAATATGGCAAAAGTCGCAGTTGATGAAACGCTTTGCACGGGTTGCGGGCTTTGCGAAGGCACCTGCCCCGAAGTATTTAAGGTGATGGAAGATAACCTGGCGCATGTTATTGCCCAGGGTTGTAAGGGTTGCGACTTGAAACAGGCGGCAGCGGATTGCCCTGTCGAGGCAATAACGGTAAGGTAGGTCAGTCTATTTTTCTTTTAGGGCTCAGTATCCTGTAAAAACAGAAGATATTGAGCCCGATTATTAATCCCCACGAAAGCACCAGAAATATCCATCCCCATAGAGTCATATCTTAGCCCTTTTTAACAGGAACCTTCCTTTTTTGCCATGCAAGCCTTACGAGCACTGCAATCGATATAAATATAGCTATTAAGAGGAATCTTATTGCCAGGATGTTGGGCTTGTCCGCCTCCGGCACATTTTTCATAAGCATTACCGGAATACCCTCCTGGTAAAACCAAAAACCCAGTATAAAAAATAAAAATAACGGCGTGATGTATTTTATTATGAATTTATATATCCGCGGGATATGGATATCTGCGCCCTTGTGCATCTCTTCCCAGGCCTTTTCTATGCCGAATACCCATCCGAACAATACTGTTTCTACAGCGGCAAAAAGGACAAGACAGAATGTGCCGCCCCAAAAATCCATTTCGTTTATTACGCCGTGGCCCAGCAGAAATATCGGCGGCTGGCACAAAAAGAAACAAATGATGCCTAAAAACCATACCGCATGTTTCCTGTCTATGTCAAATTCGTCTTCAAGAAATGCCACGGCCGGCTGCGCAAGGGATATGGATGAAGTGATGCCGGCCAGAAAAAGCATCATAAACCAGCATGCCCCAAAGATGGCGCCGAGAGGTACTTTCAAAAATATAAGCGGCATTGTTACGAACCCAAGGTTGAATGCCCCGCTCTTTGCGATCTCCTGTGTAGCAAGCGGCCCGAAAAACACAAATGCGCTGGTTATTACTATAGAGCCGCCCAGGACCACCTCGGCGAACTCGTTTGTAGCTACGGCGGTAAGGCCGGAAAGCGCAACGTCATCACCTTTTGATAAATAGCTTGCGTATGTAAGGATCACGCCTATACCTACGCTAAGCGTGAAAAATATCTGCCCCGCAGCCGCAAGCCAGACCTTCGCGCTCTTTAGCGCTGAAAAATCCGGGTTCCACAGAAAGGCCAGGCCGTTTATAGAATTCCAGGAGGGTTTCTGCGCATCAGGCGTGCCAAGAAATAATACGCGTATTGCGACAATAAACCCGCATAAGAACAATATAGGCATTGCGTATTTGCAGAATTTTTCTATGCCTTTTGTTATTCCTCTATATATAATAGCGAAATTCAGAAGAAAAGTTATAAGAAAAAACAGATATGCCCAAAAAAGGCTGCTGAAATACTGATTCTTCTGAAGGCCCTGGAACCCCAGCAGGAAGTCCTGCATTGATCTCTGGTCAGTGCAGGGGCTGTATTTTCCGGTCAACGCAAAGAAACTGTAGGCAAGCGTCCAGGATTCGACGTATGTGTAGTAAACGAATATTACAAGCGGCCCGAATATGCCTATTACCCCGAAGTATTTTATAAACCTGTTCTTCTCCCACAGCGTATGGAATATACCTGGCGCAGTGGAATGTTCGTAGCCGCCGCCGTAGCGGCCCGCGGTCCATTCTATCCACATAAGAGGTATGCCCAAAAGGAAAAGCGAGACAAAATAAGGTATCATGAATGCCCCGCCGCCGTTCTGCGCCGCCTGCACGGGGAACCTTAAAAAATTACCGAGCCCGACGGCGCTGCCGGCAACAGCCATGATTATGCCGAATCTTGTGCCCCAGGCCTGCCGTTCCTTTGGTTTTTTTACATTTTCGCGCATCTTTCCCCAATTATACAGAAAAGAGGCGCTCAAGTCCACCAAATTTTCCTTGACATTAACAGCCTGATGCTATAAGATTACTAAAAATGCAGAAAAGCCCGCCCGTTACGGGGCAGAGAGGAGAAAAATGAGGATTTGGAAGGCAGCACTTATTATTTTCTTGATTTCAACGGCCGTGTACGGCTGTGCTAAGAAAGAGCAGCTTTCGGAACAAACGGGCCTGGGCCTTGAGGGACAGGATAAAGACGTTGTTACGCAGGCAGTCAGCGCTGGAGAAGTAATAGAGGTCCAGCCTGCGGCTCAGCCAGCAGCCCAACCGGTCCAGCAGAGAGACGCGCCGGCAGCCCAAACAGCGATCCAGGAGGCAGTGCCTGCGCCGACCCAGACAATGACCGATATAGATAAGCTTGAGCGCAACAAGCAGATCCAGACCGCGCTTAAGAACGCAGGGCTTTATATCGGGCAGATAGACGGTAAGATCGGGCCGCTCACCAAAAAGGCGATAGAGGAATTCCAGAAATCAAACGGTCTCAAGGTAGACGGCAAAGTCGGCC
>JAPLLL010000126.1:0-7684 GCA_026387595.1 Candidatus Omnitrophota bacterium | reverse complement strand
GGCCCTCTTACATGGGCGGAATTACAGAAGCATCTGGTTGCGCAGCCCGCTGTGCAGAAACCCAGAAAGAGATAATGCATAATCATAATAAGGAAAGAGGAACGCGGATGAAGTATATAAGTGCTACTAACGTACTTTTGGTTTGTGTGCTTTCAGTTGTGCTTACCGGATGCGGGGTTTCCAAGGATAAATATGACACCCTGCTCAGGGATAAACAGGACCTTCAGTCGAAATATGACAATCTGTTCTCGGAAAAGACAGCCCTCAGGGCGGAATTCGACCGTACGGTTGCGGAAAAAGTCGCGCTGAAGGATGAATACGATAAGCTTCAAAGTGAAAAAGTCGCGCTGCGAAAAGAATATGATATGCTTGTTGATGAAAAGGTGGCGCTTAGGGCTGAGTGCGATAAGCTGTCAGGCGAGAAAAAGATACTTGAAGAGAGGATCGCTGAACTGGGGAAGGCATCCGGCTCAAGGACAAGCAGATAGAGTCTGATTTTTGTTGCATAATCCAAAAAGTTGTGGTATTCTTTACGTGAACAGAGGAGGTGAATTTTAATGGGAAAATATATCAGCGTACTTGGGGGATTAATAGCTATTCTTTTGGGCGCGGCAGGATTATTGAGATGGCTTGGCCATTTTATAAACGCTCTTAAAGCATCTGTCCCGGCAATATTGATACTCGGTGGATTGATCGCAGTGGCAGCAGGGGTAAGTGAGATCAAAGATGCCGCAAGGGCCAAGAAGGAAGAAGGGAAAGAAGAAAAGAAGTAAGGTTTTTTGATATAGATCGACCCCGCACCGTAATAAGGTGCGGGGTTTTTTATACCATATGTTGCGTTCTAAAATTTCTGGAATACAATATATGGTATTTTTCTTGACAGGACAAATTTTGGGTGTTATACTTATCATGTAAATCAAAGAGTCCCTCGCTTTAAATTATGTAAGGCTATAAAAGCTCGGGACGATTTTTCACAGATGCGGGTGCTATAGAAAAATCGGAGGCAAAAGTCAAAATATGGCGGTTGATGTGCGTAAAGACAACGAGTTGGAACTTTCCGAAAATGCGAGGGTAGTCCTTGGAAGGCGATACCTCAGGAAGGACGATAAGGGTTGTGCAGTAGAAACCCCTGAAGATATGTTCAGGCGCGTTGCGCGAAATATTGCGCATGCGGATAAACTTTATAATAAGAACGTAAATTTAAAAAAGATCGAAGACGATTTTTATTCCGCCATAGCAACCCTTGAATTTTTACCGAATTCGCCTACCCTCATGAACGCGGGCAGGGACCTGCAGCAGCTTTCGGCGTGTTTCGTGCTTCCGATAGAAGATTCAATGGAGTCGATATTCGAGACCATAAAAGATACCGCCATGATACATAAAAGCGGCGGCGGTACGGGATTTTCATTTTCACGGCTGCGCCCGAAAAATTCATCCGTGCGCTCGACAGGCGGGATCTCAAGCGGGCCGGTTTCTTTCATGAAGGTGTTTAACTCCGCTACACAGGCCGTAAAACAGGGCGGGACACGCCGCGGCGCGAACATGGGGATACTGCGCGTTGACCATCCGGATATAATTGAATTTATTACCTGTAAAGAGAATGACAGGGAGATCACCAATTTTAATATTTCCATAGGTGTTACAGAAGATTTTATTAAAAAAGCCGAGAGCGAACAGGAATATGACCTTATAGACCCGCATACAAAACAACCGGCAGGCAAACTCAAGGCAAAAGAGGTCTTTGAGCTGATCGTAAAAATGGCGCATAAGAACGGCGAGCCCGGGATAATATTCTTGGACAGGCTGAACCGGGATAACCCGACCCCGAAATCAGGCGAGATAGAATCCACAAATCCGTGCGGCGAGCAGCCGCTCCTTCCTTATGAGAGCTGCAACCTCGGCTCCGTGAATCTGTCAAGAATGGTAAAAGACTCAAAGATCGACTGGCCGAAAATGAGCGCTACAATAAGGACGGCCGTGCATTTCCTGGATAACGTCATCGATATGAACAAGTACCCATTAAAGAAGATCGAAAAAATGACCAAGTCCAACAGGAAGGTCGGACTCGGCGTTATGGGTTTTGCGGATATGCTGATCATGCTGGGCGTGTCTTATAATTCCCAGGAGGCGATCAATGTGGCGGAGCAGATCATGAAGTTCATCCTGGAGGAATCACAAAAGACCTCAGCGGAACTTGCCAGGGAAAGGGGCGCCTTTCCTAATTTCAAAGAAAGCGCCTATGGCCAGGGCCCGAAATTAAGGAATGCGACGCTTACGACGATCGCGCCTACGGGTACGCTTAGCATTATCGCAGACTGCTCGAGCGGCATAGAGCCTTTGTTTGCGCTTGCCTACTACAGGAATGTAATGGACAACGATAAACTGATCGAGGCAAACAGCGCATTTGTAAAGACCGCCAAGGAGCGAGGTTTTTACAGCGAGCCCCTCATGAAAAAAATAATAGAGAAAGGCGGGCTCTCGCATGTGGATGGCGTCCCGGAAGATGTAAAAAAAGTTTTTGTAACGGCCCACGACATATCCCCCGAGTGGCACATAAAGATGCAGGCCGTATTCCAGAAATACACCAATAACGCCGTATCGAAGACGATAAACTTCCCGCAGGAGGCCGCGCTAAAAGACGTGGAAAAGGCGTACATGCTGGCTTACAAGCTAGGCTGTAAAGGCGTTACGATCTACAGGGATAAGAGCCGGAAGGAGCAGGTCCTTAATATTGAAGGCAGTTCTTCGTCAGGCCAGCAAAAAATATCCCCTCGTCCGCGCCCGAACGTTACAAGGGGTACCACTACAAAAGTCTCCACGGGCTGCGGCAATCTATATGTTACGATAAACGAGGACGATAAAGGCCAGCCTTTTGAAGTATTTACCCAGATGGGCAAGGCAGGCGGCTGCGCCTCCAGCCAGCTGGAGGCATGCGCGCGCCTTGCGTCGCTTGCGTTAAGAAGCGGCATAGAGATAACTGCTGTCATAGAGCAGCTGAGGGGCATTAGGTGCCCGTCTCCGAGTTGGGAAAAAGGCGGCAGGATCTTTTCATGCGCCGACGCGATTGCAAGGGTAATTGAGCAGCGGCTGGTAAAAAAGGAAGAAACCGCCTCCGCGCCTGTTGCATCTGCGCCGGCCCCGGCACAGGCCCCGGTCCAGGCAGATACCCCCAAAGAGCCGGTTGCAACTAAGAAGATAAGCGGTAACATAGTCGGCGTATGCCCGGACTGTGGCGGCGCCCTCAGGCACGAAGAGGGCTGTACTGTCTGCAGGTCCTGCGGTTATTCCAAGTGCGGATAAACGCGCATCATTTTAACCTCTCATCCAGCCTTGAGTGCGGCCAGGTATTCAGATGGGATAAGATAGGCCTTAACGAGTACTCGGCCGTTTTAGGCCGCTCAATAGTAAAGCTAAAGCAGGTAAGAAACAGCCTTTTAATAAAGGCCTCAAGTCCTTCCATTACCCCTTCCGTCATAAAGGCTTACTTCGATTTAAACCTTGACTTGCCTTATATTTATACTAAAATAGGACGTGATAATAATATAAAGGCCGCCATAAGGCAATACAGCGGACTAAGGATCATAAGGCAGCCCCTGTGGGAATGCCTTGCGTCGTTTATAATCTCCACGCAGAATAACATACCAAGGATAAGAAAGATCATTGAAAAACTGTGCCAGTGTTTCGGGGAGCCGGTTTCGGACGGCGGTACGGTAAAATATTCATTTCCCGAACCTGGGGTATTGGCTGATCTAACAGCTCGTCAGCTTGAGAGCTGCGGCACAGGCTACAGGGCGCCTTATCTGATAAAAACAGCCAGGGATTTTGTCGATAAAAAAATCAGTCTTGGATCCCTGAAAAAAAAGCCCTACATCCCGGCAAAAGAGTATTTAATGCAGCTGGCCGGCGTCGGCCCTAAGGTCGCGGACTGCGTTCTTTTGTTCGCGGCGGGAAAATTTGAGGCATTTCCTGTGGATGTCTGGATCGAAAGGGTTATGGAGAAATTATATTTTGGCGGCAAAAAGACAACCGATGAAAAAATAAGGGAATTCGCAGGCGGATATTTCGGCGAATACGCGGGTTACGCGCAGCAGTATTTGTATTATTACGCCAGGGAGAAAAATATATGAAAAAACTGGTCCTTTTAAGGCACGGCGAAAGCCTATGGAACAAAGAAAACAGGTTTACCGGCTGGACAGACGTTGATCTGTCCGAAAAGGGGATAGAAGAGGCCAAAAAGGCAGGGGCCGTGCTCAAGGATAAAGGGTTTATTTTTGATGTGGCGTTTACGTCGGTATTGAAAAGGGCGATCAGGACTCTATGGATAACGCTTGATGAGATGGACCTTATGTGGATCCCCGTCTACAATTCATGGCGGCTTAATGAAAGACATTACGGCGGCCTTCAGGGCCTTAATAAATCCGAAATGGCGCAAAAATACGGCGAGAAACAGGTGCTTATATGGAGAAGGAGCTACGATATCCAACCGCCTGCCCTTGAGGAATCCGATCCGCGCTATCCGGGTAATGATCCGCGTTATAAAGACCTGAAAACCCGCGAGATCCCGCTTACCGAATGCCTGAAGGATACCGTTGCAAGGTTCATGCCCTATTGGCACGATACGATCGCGCCTGCGGTCAAATCAGGAAAGCGCGTAATAATCGCCGCTCACGGGAACAGCCTGCGCGCGCTTGTAAAATACCTGGATAACATTTCGGACGAGACGATAGTAGGGCTTAATATCCCGACAGGCCTCCCGCTGGTCTATGAACTTAACGACGACCTTACGGTAATAAAAAGTTACTACCTGGGTGATCCGGAAGAGGTGAGGAAAGCGATGGAAGCTGTCGCGAATCAGGGAAAGGCGAAGAGGGCGTAGAGTCAGTGAAAATCGCGCTTATAGGCCTGCCCGGAAGCGGGAAATCAACACTCTTTACCGCGATAACAGGGCTTCATCCCGACGAGAAGGACCGGTTGAAGCCGCACCTTGGCACGGTCTTCGTGCCTGATGAGCGCCTGGACGAACTTGCCAAGATATTTAACCCCAAGAAGCTTACGTACGCCGAGATCACCTTTTTCGACACGCACGGCCTTGACCTCATGCATTCGAAAGAAGCGGATGGGCTTGTGGCTGTCATAGGGGTTTTTTCGGGGGGAGTGCCGAAAAAAGACGCCGAGGAGATCCTTACAAGCCTTATATTATCCGATCTTGAAATAATAGAAAACAGGCTCCCGCGCATGAAGAAAGAGATCGAATCCGCAAAAGAAACAAAAAACCTTCCCGAGTATAATGCCCTTTTAAAATGCAAGGTCCAGCTTAACGCTAACAAACCGCTCAGGGAGCTTGTCCTCCCGAAAGAAGAGGAGAAGCTGCTCCACGGGTTCCAGTTCCTGACGATGAAACCGCTGTTTTTTGTCGCGAACATAGGGGATGAACAAATAGGCAAACGCGCGGCGGCCGCCCTTTCTGAATTTGCGGGGCAGTCAAAGACAGGCGTCATAGAGCTCGCGGCCAAAACCGAGGAGGAGATCCTGGAGCTGGCCGAAGAAGAGCGCTTGGAATTTTTGAAAGGGCTCGGCATAGGGGAGTTTTCCGAGGACCGGATAGTGGAGACGGCCTATAAGACGATAGACCTTATTTCTTTTTTTACGGTCAAGGGGGATGAAAATAAATCCTGGCCGATAAGACGCGGCGCAAAGGCAATTGACGCCGCGGGCAAGGTCCACACCGATATCCAGCGCGGTTTCATAAAGGCAGAGGTGGTAAGTTACGAGGATTTTATGAAATGCAGGGATTTTAACGAGGCAAAAAAACACGGCCTTCTTAAACTGGAAGGCAAGGATTACATAGTGCAGGACGGCGATATCATAAATTTTAAATTTAGCGTGTGAAGCCCCTCTCCCGCCTGAGGCGGGGTCGGGGCGATTTTCAGATTAAGTAAAATTATGGAAAATCGGAGGATAAATGGTTAAGCTACCAATGTTCTGCATGGTGTTAATTTTGGTTTTTGTAGTATCGGGTTGCGAGCAGATCGACAAGGCCTCGCTTGACGAAGTCATTCAGAAAGATCCCTCGTTCAAGCCCACCCTCGATAAAAAACAGGACCTGGATTCCAAGATTGAAACCATGATAGGCAGGCTGCGCGACTTAAAAACCGACGCGGATTCAAGGATCCGCGCTATCCAGGAAAATTTCAATAAAGAAAAAACCGATATTGACGCCAAGGTAACGGCCCTTAAGAAGGAACTTGAGCCGGAAAGGTTTAAGATCCGCGAGAACATAAACACCTTAAGGACCGAACTTACGGCCAAAAAAGGCATGCTAAGGAACCTGGAGGCTACGAAACGCAATCTTTCGAATTTGATAACCCAGAAAAAAGCAGTGAACGTCACTGAAAAAGACGCTTCGCGCTGGCAGGAAGAACTTACGGACCTGGACAAGCAGATAGCGGCTTTTTTGGATGAGATAAAAAATCTGGAAGAAAAAATACACATCCTGAGGATCAAGTTGCTTGCGCTGAGACAATAATAGGAGAAAAGCCATGGTAGAGGTCAAGAGGGCGCTTATAAGCGTTTCAGATAAAAAAGGGCTTGCGGAATTTGCCAAGAGGCTCCATAAATTCGGCGTGGAAATATTATCTACAGGCGGGACCGCAAAGATGATAGCAGACCTCGGGATCCCCGTAAAGCAGGTGTCTGATTATACCGGGTTCCCCGAGATGCTGGACGGCCGCGTAAAAACCCTGCATCCAAAGATACACGCAGGGCTTCTGGCGCTCAGGGATAACCCCGAACATATGAAGAAGCTTAAAGAACACGATATCGGCCTTATCGATATGGTGGTCGTAAATCTTTATCCTTTCGAGGCGGTCTCAAAAAAACCCGGGGTCAAACTGGCAGAAGCCGTTGAAAATATAGATATAGGCGGGCCGTCCATGCTAAGGAGCGGCTCAAAAAATCACCGCTTTGTGGCAGTGATATGCAATCCTGACAGGTACGCAGGTATTATCGATGAAATGCGTAAAAACAAGGGTTGCATAAGCGATAAAACCCTTGAGAAATTGGCAAAAGAAGTTTTTGAACATACCAGCCGTTATGACGCCGCAATCGCAAGATATCTGGGCGAGAAATTTGCAGGGCCGTCGGCCGGGTTCCCAGAATTGTTAAACCTGAGCTTAAAAAAGATCCAGGACCTCCGGTACGGCGAGAACCCCCACCAGAAGGCCGCATTCTATAAGGATGAATCAATAAACGAGCCGGGCGTGTCAAACGCAAGGCAGCTGCACGGAAAAGAACTCTCTTTCAATAATCTTCTGGACCTTAACGCGGCCATGGAGATCGTAAAGGAATTCAAGGCCCCGTCCGCGAGCATCATAAAACATACAAACCCGTGCGGCGCGGCGAGCGCCGCTACGCTGAAGAAGGCATTTATGGACGCGCTGGACTCAGACAGGCTGAGCGCGTTCGGGTGCATAGTCGGTTTAAATAAGAACGTGGACCAGGATACTGCCGGGGCTGTATTAAAAGAAGCGGATTTCGTAGAGTGCATTATTGCGCCTTCGTATGACACAAAGGCCCTGGAAGCCCTTAAGGCCAAAAAAAACCTGCGGCTTATGGAAGTGCCTGATTTCGGCGCGCGGCCTGAAAAAACAGACTATGATATCAAAAAAGTCGTCGGCGCCATGCT
>JAPLLL010000063.1 GCA_026387595.1 Candidatus Omnitrophota bacterium | reverse complement strand
TTTGAGGCCGCGCGCAGCCAGATAGTAGAAGAGATAATAAGCCCCGCTTTGAAAAAAGATCAGGTCGTTATCTGTGACAGGTTCGGCGAAGCAACTGTTGCGTATCAGGGTTATGCCGGCGGCGTTGATGTAAAAATGATAAAAGCCCTTAACAGCCTTGCCTCCGGCGGATTAAAACCTGACCTTACAGTGTTCCTGGACATAGATACGGCCACGGGTTTAAAGCGCGCCAGAATAAAAGGCGCTGACAGGATGGAAAAAAAGGACGCTGCCTATCACAAAAAGGTAAGGCGCGGCTATCTTTCGATCGTGCGCAAAGAGCCGGGCCGCGTTAAAATAATTAAAGTAAAGGAAAATATCGCTGATACTCAGAAGGATATCAGAAAACTTGTTTTAAATGTCATTTCAAGATATTAAAGGCCACGATAACATAACGCTGTTTTTTAAAAAGACGCTCCAGGCGGGCAGGCTGAGCCATGCCTATCTTTTTTTGGGGCCTGACGGGGTGGGCAAGGCGCTGACAGCGCATATGCTTTCAAAGGCGCTGAACTGCGTTTCCAAGAAAGGCGACTGCTGCGACGCGTGCGCTCCATGCCTGAAGATAGAGAATAAAAACCATCCCGACGTCATGTGGATTGAAGGCGGCAATTCGATAGATATTGATACCATACGAAATATGCAGGAGCGGATAAGCCTGAGGCCATACGAGGCCAGGTCAAAGATCTACATTATCAGGGACAGCCACAAGATGACGCTCGACGCGGCGAATTGCCTGCTTAAAACGCTTGAGGAGCCGCCGCTCGATTCCGTTATAGTACTTATAAGTTCCAAACCGGACGAGCTGCCGCTTACGGTGCGGTCGCGCTGCAAGATCATAAAATTCGGGCCCCTTGAACTTAAGCTCAGGGTAGGCCTTGCCGAGAAACAGGGTTTTTCCGGGGAGGATGCGCTATTTTTGGCCAAACTGGCTGGCAGCGGCGCAGCCGTAACAGCGGGCAGGAAAGGGGCGCTCGAATATAAAAACAGGGTGATCGATGAGTTTAATTCAAAGGCGGCCCTGCTGGATGATACATCTTTTATCTTTAAGGAGGAGAAAGAGGGGATAATATTCGCGCTCTCGATCGTTGAGACATGGTTCAGGGATATGCTTCTTTTAAAATCCGGGGCAAAGGCGGATTTTGTCGTAAATTACGACCGGCTCGCTCAGTTAAAAGAAATAAAAGATGCGTTTTCAGAAGAACAGCTCGAGGGAATACTGAAGGAAGTGGATGACGCGATATATTATGCGGACAGGAATGTCGGGCCCAAGATAGCGCTGAACAACCTTAAGATACGAATAGGAGATAAAATAACAGCATGAATAATAATATAGCAGCGGTTAAACTAAGAGAGATCGGCAAGACCGAGAACTTTCTCGCGTCTTCAAATTTAAAGCTTGTGACCGGCGATTGCGTTATCGTGGAACGGGAAAGGGGCAGCGAATACGGCATAGTCGCGTCCGAACCCGTGGCACTGCTTGAGGCCGCAGAAGGTCAGCCACAGGCCGCGCAGCCTTTGTTCCGCGTGATCCGCAAGGCAACGCCGGGCGACCTGCATCAGATAGAGCGCAATAAGAACAAGATAAAAGAGCTTACTGACACCTGCGATAAAAAGATCCAGGAACATAACTTGTCCATGAAGCTTATAGACGCCGAGTATTCGTTTGACAGGAGCAAGATCACGTTTTACTTCACGTCGGACGCAAGGGTGGATTTCAGGAACCTGGTCAAGGACCTTGCCGCCATATTCAAGGCAAGGATAGAGTTAAAACAGATAGGCGTGCGAGACGAGGCAAAACTTCTGGGCGGTTTCGGACCGTGCGGCCACGGCCTGTGCTGCGCGAAATTTTTGAAGGACTTTAAGCCCGTTACGATAAAGATGGCGAAGGAACAGAACCTTTCTCTTAATCCCACTAAGATCTCGGGGTTGTGCGGCAGGCTCATGTGCTGCCTTTCCTATGAATATGACGTATATAAAGAATTAATGGCAGGCATGCCGCATCCCGGCGACAAGATAAAGATGAAGGACGTCTCCGGCACAGTGGTAAGCATAAACGCGATAAAAAGGACCGTTGTGCTGCACCTCGAAGACGGCCGGCAGATAGAGATGGAGTATAAAGAAAAAAGCAAAGAGAAGAAAGCCAAAGAATAGCTCATGTCCAAATTCTATGTGACAACCCCGATCTATTATGTGAACGATTCGCCGCATATAGGCCATTCCTATACGACTATTGCCGCGGATACGCTGGCGCGGCACATGCGCTCTGTACTGGGGGATGCGAATGTGCGTTTTCTTACCGGCACGGACGAGCATGGCCAGAAGGCCCAAGCCGCCGGACAGGCGGCCCAGGAATTCGTGGACCTGGTTTCCGTAAAGTTCAGGAACCTATGGAAGAAGCTCGGCATATCCCACGATGATTTTATAAGGACAAGCGAAGAGCGCCACATACGCACTGTTCAGAGGGCGCTGGATATCGTCTATAAAAAGGGCGATATCTACAAGGACACATACGAAGGCTGGTATTGCACGCCATGCGAGACATTCTGGCTTGTATCACAGCTGGCCGAAGGACAGCTGTGCCCTGACTGCAAAAGGCCCGTTGAAAAGATAAGCGAGACGAATTACTTCTTTAAGCTTAACAAATATAAAGACTGGCTCATCGATCACATAAAAAAAAATCCGGACTTCATAAGGCCGCAGATCCGACGCAACGAAGTTTTGGGATTTTTACGGGAAGAGCTGAATGACCTCTGCATTTCCCGCCCCAAAGAGCGCCTGAGCTGGGGTATACCCTTGCCGTTTAGCCCGGACCATGTTACCTATGTGTGGTTTGACGCACTGATAAATTATATCAGCGCGGTGGGCCATTTTGACGATAAGGGCGCCTACATTTCCGACTGGTGGGGAAAGGATACGAATGTGGTTCATTTGATCGGCAAGGATATACTGCGCCATCACGCAGTTTATTGGCCCATCATGCTTCATTCCCTGGGCATAAAACCGCCTGATACCATCTGCGCGCACGGCTGGTGGATGATCGGCGCGGATAAGATGTCAAAGAGCCGCGGCAATGTCGTGGCTCCGCTCGATATGATTGATAAATACGGGCTTGATGTATACAGGTATTTCCTGCTGCGCGAAGTGCCCTTCGGCCTGGATGGGAATTTTTCAGAGGAAGCGGTTATCCGCAGGCTGAACAGCGACCTGGCGAATGACCTTGGCAATCTTGTGTACCGGACGCTCACTATGATCGAGAAATATTACGACGGGAATATCCCGGCTAAAGAGTTGCCAGTTGCCAGTTGCCAGTTGCCAGTCAACGAACAAGAGAAAAAAATAAGAAATAAAATAAATAGTTTACCTGATGAGATAGCAGCCAAGTTTACGGCCGGCTCTGATTTCAATTTCAGCGCCGCGCTGGAAGAAGTATGGAAACTTATAAACCTGGCCAATAAATATGTCGAGGAAACAAAGCCCTGGAATTTGTCCAAGGAAAACAAGACCAAAGAGCTTGAGAGATTCATATTAGTGCTGGTAGACGCAATAAGGGCCGCAGGGCATGCGCTTAAACCTTTTGTGCCGGGCACAGCCGGTGAGATCTTAAGACAGATCGGCGCCGACCAAATTAAAAAGGGCAAGCCTTTATTCCCACGCATAGAATGCTCATAGACACCCACTGCCACTTAGATTTCAAGGATTTTTCCCAGGACCTGCCGGAAGTAATAAATCGCGCTAAAGATTCAGGGGTCGGGATCATGCTTAATGTAGGTAGCTCTGTTGAGGGCTCCCGCAGATCGGTTGAGCTTTCCAAGGCGCACGACTGCATTTACGCTTCCGTAGGTGTGCACCCGCACGAGGCGGACAGGACGGACGAAAAAGTATTTGCGGAATTAAAAACGCTTGCCTCATCCGGCAAGGTTGTTGCTATCGGAGAGGTCGGGCTTGATTATTACCGGAACCTGTCCGGCGTAGACGCCCAAAAAAAGGTTTTTACGGAATTTATACATATTTCAAAAGAACTGGGTCTTCCTTTAATAGTACATAGCCGCGATGCTGGGCGGGACACGCTGGAGATACTTAAAAAAGAATTCCCGAAAGGTAATGCCTGCGGGGTGATGCACTGTTTCTCCGGCGACAAAGAATTTTTAAACGAATGCCTTAACCTGGGGCTCTATATCTCTTTTACGTGCAACCTCACATTTAAAAATGCCGCGAACCTGCGCGCAGTTGCCAAGGAGGCGCCTCTCGAGAAACTATTGCTTGAGACAGACGCCCCGTTCCTTGCCCCGCAGCAGTACCGCGGCAAAAGAAACGAGCCCTCTTACCTGGTCTTTCTTGCAGAGGAGCTTTCAAAGCTGCACGGAGTATCTTTTTCGGATATTGAGCGCATAACGAACCATAATGCGAATGAATTGTTCGGATTTAACCTGAAGGAGGCCTCCAGGATAGCCTACGGGATACGGGATTCCCTGTACTTGAACATCACGAACCAGTGCACGGACAACTGCTATTTCTGCGTAAGGGCATTTACCGATTTTGTAAAAGGGCACAAGCTGAAGCTGGATAATGATCCGTCGGCAGGCGAGATATTGGCCGAGCTTAAGGATATAGATAAGTATAAAGAGGTGGTGTTCTGCGGCTATGGCGAGCCCACGCTGCGGCTTGATATTATAAAAGAAGTTGCCGCATTTCTAAAGAAAAAGAATAAACAGGTCCGGCTTGTAACGAACGGCCACGCCAATCTTATAAACGGCCGGTCAGTCGCGGGCGAATTCAAAGGGCTCATAGACCGCGTCTCGGTCAGCCTTAACGTGGAGACAAAAGAAAAATATGTTGCGGTGTGCAGGCCGCGTTTCGGTGAAAAAGCATTCGAGGAAATAAAACGGTTCATACGGGAATGTAAGGCCGCAGGCATAGAGGTTGAGGTAACCTGCCTGGATATCCCCGAGGCGGACATAGAGAAATGCAGGGCGCTTACCGAAAAAGAATTAGGCGTGGATTTCAGGTTGAGGCGCTACAATGTCGTGGGCTAGGTCGCAGGTCTCGGTTTTAAGATGTGAAAATTACGATCCTGCCGGTATGCAGGAAAGCGTCAATAAAGCGGTGGGGCTTCTGGGCGGGATCGAAAAGTTTATAGAGCCCGGCAAAAAGGTCCTTGTTAAACCCAACCTTCTTATGGCAAAAGGGCCCGAGTCGGGCGTTATTACACATCCTGAGGTGAGCCGCGCGGTTATACGGCTCTTAAAAAAAATAAACTGCGAAGTTTTTGTCGGAGACTCACCCAGTGTGTGGGGCGGTGAAGTGGAGAACACGGCCAGGGTCTACGAGGCCTCCGGGATAAAAAAAGTGGCGCTGGCGCAAAGATTTCCCCCTGGCGGCCTTGCTTGATGAGTGCGATTACGTGGTTAATGTCCCGAAATTCAAGACACACGGCCTCACTTTTTTAACGGGCGCGATAAAAAATCTTTTCGGCCTTGTGTCAGGCACCTACAAGATGGAACTCCACAAAAACCATTTTGACGCAGACGGTTTTTCAAAAATGCTCGTGGATGTATATATCGAAACAAGGCCCGCCCTTACCATTGTGGACGGCGTAACCGCGTTGGAGGGTAACGGCCCCGGCACAAGCGGAACACCGCGCCACATGGGGCTTCTTCTGGCAGGGCCTGATTGCGTGGCGATTGACGCAGTGCTTGCTTTTGCGATGGGCGCGGATCCGCTTGATGTTTTAACAACCAGATACGCCGCGGATAAAGGCCTTGGCATAGCTGATATGGGGTCAATAGACATCCTGGGCGAAAGGCTTGAAAACATCGTCGACAGATCATTTAAGCTCCCCCAGACCTCCATGGTCACAAAGATACCGCGGCCTGTCCAGGCGATAATACGCAGGCTCATACATTATTATCCCCTGGTAAACCATAAGAATTGTACGGGTTGCGAGACATGCGTAAAGATATGCCCGCAGAAGGCGATGAGTAAAAAGGATGGCAGGATCGTGATAAATTATTACTTATGCATATCATGTTTCTGCTGCCAGGAGACCTGCCCCTGCGCTGCGATAGATATAAAAAAGAACTGGTTTACAAAAATGATCGGGCTCTAAAAATGGACAATGGCCAGATAAGCCGCATATTCCGCGATATGGCAATGATGCTTGAGATAAAAGGCGAAAACCCTTTTAGGATACGCGCTTATGAAAGGGCTGCGCAGAATATCGAGGCGTTGACCGCTGACCTTGGTGACTTTATAAAAAACGATACGCTTTCAGATATCCCGGGCATAGGAAAAGACCTTGCCGATAAGATAAAAGAGTTTGCAAATACGGGGAAGATAAAGGCATATGGGGATCTTAAAAAAGCCGTGCCGGAGGGTTTGCTGGATATTTTGAGCATACCTTCTGTCGGGCCAAAGACCGCAAAGCTGCTGTATGAAAAATTGAATATTAAAAATGTAGCCGGCCTTGAAAAGGCGATAAATTCCGGCAAACTGGACAATATCGAAGGCATAAAACAAAAAACCGTAGAGAACATATTGAAAGGCATTCAGGTTGTAAAAAAGGGCAGGGAGCGTATTACGCTTGGCCAGGCTCAGCTTGCGGCAGATGAGTTTCTTAAGGTATTGGGTAATATCCCCGGGGTAAAAAAATTATCCACTGCGGGCAGCCTGAGGCGGCAGAAAGAAACAGTCAGGGATATAGACATACTGGCGGTCTCTGATAAACCAAATAAGATCATGGACGCATTTGTGAAAGCGGCGCTTGTAAAGGATGTGCTTGCGCACGGGGATACCAAGAGTTCGGTGCGCACAAACGACGATGTCCAGATTGACTGCAGGGTCGTTCCCCGGAAAGCATTCGGCGCCGCGCTTTTGTATTTTACAGGTTCAAAAAATTTTAATATCAAACTGCGACAGATGGCAATTAAAAAGGGCCTTAAGATAAACGAATACGGCGTTTTTAAAAAAGAAAAATTCCTCGCCGGGAAGACGGAAGAGGATATTTTCAGGTTTCTAAAGATGGCATATGTGGAACCGGAGCTGCGTGAGGATACGGGTGAGGTAGAACTCGCCCTTAAATTCAAACTCCCGCAATTATTAGAACTTAAAGATATAAAAGGCGACCTGCATACTCATTCAACATGGTCAGACGGCAATAATTCCGTAGAAGAAATGGCGCTTGTCGCCAAAAAGCGCGGCTATTCCTATATTGCAATTACCGATCATTCGCAGAGCCTTAAGATCGCGGGCGGGCTTAGCCCGGCGGACCTGAAAAAGAAAAAACGCGAGATCGATAAACTGAATGAAGGGCTTAAACCTTTCCGCATTCTATACGGTACAGAGGTGGACATAGATTCAGACGGCAAAATAGATTATAAGGATGATATCCTGAAGGAATTTGATATAGTCGTGGCAGCGGTCCACACGGGATTTAAACAACCCGGCCCGCAGCTTACAAAAAGGGTTGTTTCCGCTTGCAACAGCAAATATGTGCACATAATTTCGCATCCGACAGGAAGGCTCTGGGGCAGCCGGGAGGCATACGACATAGATCTGGAAGAAGTCTGCAAGGCGGCAGCGGATACGAACACCGCGCTTGAGATAAACGCGTTCCCCATGAGGCTTGACCTGAATGACATGCATGCCCGGCGCGCAAAGGAATTAGGCGCAAGGCTTGCGATAGGCTCGGATTCGCACGAGGTATCTCAACTCGAGGTCATGAAATTCGGGGTCGCAATGGCGCGACGCGGCTGGCTAAATAAAAACGACGTGATAAACACGTTCACGGCAGAGGCGCTGCTAAAGGAGATAAGGAAATGATCCCTACGATAGAATGGAAGAACGGCCGTGCAAGGATAATAGACCAGACAAAGCTGCCTGGCAGGTTGGTTTATCTGGACTGCAGGGATGTTAAAACCATGTGGTATGCAATAAAGAGGCTCCAGGTGAGGGGAGCGCCGGCTATAGGGATCGCAGCTTCGATGGGCGTTGTGCTCGGCATTAAAGATTCAAAAGCAAAAAATTTCGCCGCGTTTAAAAAAGAACTGGGTTCCGCAATAAAATATATCGGCTCCGCCCGTCCGACAGCGGTGAATTTATTCTGGGCGCTGGAGCGCATGAGAGAGGTTGCTTTGGATAATTCAAAAAAACCCGTGAGTCAAATAAAGGCGCTGTTATTAAAAGAGGCGCTAAAGGTAATGAACGAAGATAAAGTCATCTGCAGGGAAATGGCCCGGCGCGGCGCAGCGCTTATAAAAAACGGGGATACCGTTCTTACGCACTGCAACGCAGGCGCCTTAGCCACTGCCGATTATGGCACGGCCTTGGGCGTATTGGGGAAGCGCATAAAGGTTTACGCTGACGAGACCAGGCCGCTTTTACAGGGGGCGCGTCTTACTGCCTGGGAACTCATGCAGCACAAGATCGACGTTACGCTTATCTGCGATAACATGGCCGCAACATTGATGGCGCAGGGCAAGATCGATAAGGTTATTGTCGGAGCGGACCGCATTGCCTTAAACGGCGACACCGCTAACAAGATCGGCACATACAACCTGGCAGTGCTAGCGGATTACCACAAGATCCCTTTTTACGTGGTTGCCCCGCTGTCCAGTTTTGATCTTGCGCTGAAAAGCGGCAAAGAGATCCCGATAGAAGAGCGCAGCCGCGAAGAGGTGACAGAACTTTATGGTACGGCTATTGCCCCGAAAGGGGTTAAGGTTTATAACCCCGCATTTGACGTGACGCCAAATAAATTAATAACCGCGATCGTAAACGAAAAAGGCATTTTTCGCCAGCCGTTTGACAAAACATTGAAGAGATTATACCGATGATATTAAAAAACATTGGCGAATTTGGTTTGATAGAGCGGATTGCTAAGCATGTCAAAGCCGGCAAAGGTGTTATAAAAGGCATAGGGGATGATTGCGCCGTGCTGAAGTGGACAAGAGAGAAGCATCTTTTGGCAACGGTTGATATGCTGATCGAAGATGAACATTTTAAGCGGGCTGTTGCGCCATCGGCAATCGGCTGGAAAGCGCTCTGCTGCGGCATAAGCGATATTGCGGCAATGGGCGGGGTGCCGAAATGGGCGCTCATTTCTGCTGGATTGCCGAAAGATCTGAGCGTTGCATATGTAGATAAAATTTACGCAGGCCTTGCAAAAGCAGCCAAGAGATTCGGCGTAAGTATCGTCGGAGGAGACACAAACGCTTCTAGAAAAATGATCCTGGACGTTACGGTGTTCGGCGAGGTAAAAAAAGAAAACCTGGTGCTGCGCAGCGGCGCAAAACCCGGGGATTTAATTTTTGTAACAGGTTCTCTTGGCGGCTCTGTATACGGCAAGCACCTGAATTTCACGCCCAGACTAAAAGAGGCGCAGGTCCTGGTTAAGAATTTTAAGGTAAACTCCATGATAGATATATCTGACGGCCTGTCAAGCGACCTGGGCCATATCCTGGAACAAAGCAAAGCAGGCGCGATCGTCTATGAGTACCTGATCCCTAAATCAAAAAGGGCAAGAACGATCGAAAACGCGCTTTCCGATGGGGAGGACTTCGAGCTTTTGTTCACGATGCCGGCCAAAGAAGCATTAAGGCTGCTTGAAAAAAAGCGCAAACTTTTTAAGATGCCCGTGACCAGGATCGGCACAATAGTCGGTGAAAAATATGATTCGAAGCTTGTAGATATATTTGGCCGCAAACGGGATTTGCAGGCGAAAGGATTTACACATTTCTAAAATATATATTACAAAATCCAGGAACGAAACAATCGCGCTCGGCGCAAAACTTGCAAAGACGCTTAAGCCCGGGGATGTGATCGCGCTTATCGGCGAACTCGGCAGCGGGAAGACCACGCTCACAAAAGGCATTGCCAGGGGGCTTGGCGTAAAAGGCTGCCGGTACGTTAACAGCCCCTCCTTTGTGATTATAAAGGAATATCCGGGTAAAAAGATTCTCATGTACCATTTTGACGTATTCAGGCTGGATTCCAGCGGGGGCCATGGCACAATAGGGTATGAGGAATATTTTTATGGCGGCGGCGTCTGTGTAGTAGAATGGGCGGACAGGATCAAGAAACTATTGCCTAAAAAATATATAGAGGTTAAAATAGACATCATGAAAGGCAATAACAGAAAGATCAGCATAAAAAAATGAGAGTATTGGCAATAGATACTTCAAGCACAGTTTTGGGCGTTGCGGTCCTGGATGATAAAGGTCAAAGCGCCGAATTTAACTTTAACTTAGGCCTGCGCCATGCCTCACACCTTGTCCCGACAATAAAATACCTCCTGAAATTCGCAGGCCTTACGCTTAAGGACATAGACGCTTATTGCGTCAGCATAGGACCGGGTTCTTTTACGGGATTGCGGATCGGCGTCTCAACAATAAAGGCCCTGGCGCTTATGGACAAGAAAAAAGTAGTTGCCGTGCCAAGCCTGGATGTGCTGGCTTACAATATCCCTTTGGTCAAAGGCCGCATAGGGGTGGTTATTGACGCCAAAAAAGAAAAGGTGTATGCATGTTTCTATGAATACAAGGATGATGCGCCCAAGAAGGTCTCGCCGTATTTTCTTATAGGGTATCAGGAACTTTCTGAAAAGATCAAGAAATATAAAGCTGATGTTCTCCTGGGCGACGGCGTAGAGCAGTTGCCAGTTGCCAGTTGCCAGTCACCAGTTCATGAAAAGAAAAGCCTAAAAATTGCGAATAAAGAATTCTGGTATCCGAAAGCCATCAATGTCGCGAGGATAGGGCTTGGTATGTTAAAAAAGGGCAAGGTCGTAAAAAATATCGACGGTCTGACCCCGTTTTATATGCATCCAAAGGACGTGCAATGNNNAATGCAAAAAGTGAATTATTCCAGGCCGACATGGGCAGAGATCGACCTTAGCGCGATAAGGTATAACTACGGCCAGATCAAGCGGCTCGTCTCGGGGAACGTAAAGATAATGGTGGTTGTGAAGGCGAATGCCTACGGCCACGGCATAATTGAGGCATCAAAGACGCTTTCGTCGTGCGGGGTTGATTACCTGGGCGTTGCGACAGTGGATGAGGCGCTGAAATTAAGAGAGGCAGGAATAAACAAACCGGTTTTAGTGCTCGGCTCCGTCCTGCCTGATGAAATAGATGCGGCCCTCGAGTATAAGATAACGCTTACAGCCTGCAATGTTGAGCTTGTTAAGGCCCTTAACATGAAGGCAAAACAGAAAGGCAAAAAGGCAGCTGTTCATATCAAGATAGATACGGGCATGGGCCGCATAGGCGTATGGCACCAGGACGCGTTTGATTTCGTAAAATGGCTGTCGGGAAATAAAAATGTATTGCCTGAAGGGATCTATACCCATTTTTCAAGCGCGGGAAGGGATAATTTTTTTACAAGTTACCAGATAGAATCCTTCGAAGAGCTGCTGTCCCACCTTGAAAAAAGCGGGATAACGATACCGTTAAGGCATGCCGCAAACAGCATAGCGACCGTTGATTTCAGGCGCTCGCACCTTAACATGGTAAGGCCCGGCATAGTCATTTACGGGATGTATCCGAAAAGAGATTTTATTAAATTTCTGAAATTGAAACCCGCATTGAGCTTGAAAACAAAGATAGCATACATAAAAGACGTGCCTGCCGGCCGTTCAGTAAGTTACGGCCGCACATATATAACCGAAGCGGACACGAAGATAGCTACGATCCCCATAGGTTATGCCGACGGATACGAAAGGATCCTTTCGAACAAAGCGTTTGTCCTGATCAGAGGCCAGAGGGCAAGGGTGGTAGGCAAGGTGACTATGGACCAGGTCATGCTGGATGTGGGCCACATAAAAGGTGTAAAATTGGGCGATGAGGTCGTCCTAATAGGCAAACAGGGCAGGGACCGCATTACGGCGGAAGAGCTTTCCAAGCTATGCGGTACTATCCCGTACGAGATCGTATGCTCGATTGGTTCCCGTGTCCCGAGGGTATATAAATGACAAAAACCAGACTCGTATTTCTGATCATTGTAAGCTTGCTGCTGACTGCGGCGGCGCCCCCAAATATGATAAATACGCGCAAAGGCCAGCAATTTATAATTACGCTTGAGTCCAACAGGACTACCGGATACGAATGGCAGATAGCAAGCCCGCTGGATAAAAAGATAGTTAAATTTATAGATTCAATGTACAGCGTAAAACACAAGAACTCCCTTGTAGGTGCAGGAGGAGATGAAAAATGGATTTTTAGGGCCATTGGTAAAGGTAAGACCACTATTTCCCTCAAATATATACGCGCCTGGGAAAAAGATACCCCCCCAGCCCAGACAGCGGATTATACCGTTATCGTAGAATAGCCCCAAGATTTGCCTAATCCCGCAGATTTGACATTTCCGGGTGTTATGATATAATATTAGGACAATTAGTCTAAAGGGGAAGTCCCTTGCCCTACATTAAAAACTCAAGGGCTCGGGATCAATTTCCAAACGTAAACGATAGAAATTGAGGAGACTATAATGAGAAGTGACAGGATTAAAAAAGGCATCGAAAGGATGCCGCACAGGGCGTTATTATACGCAACGGGCATATCCAAGGATGACATGTCAAAGCCGTTTATTGCGGTTGCGACAAGCGAAACCGATATAATCCCGGGCCATATCGGGATGGCGCGGCTCGAGCGTTTTATAGAGCGGGGGATCTGCGCCGGCGGCGGCGTGCCGTTTTTCTTCGGAATACCCGGCATCTGCGACGGCATTGCGATGGGCCACATGGGTATGCATTACTCGCTGCCTTCAAGAGAGCTTATAGCGGATTCAGTAGAGTCTATTGTGAAGGCACACGCATTTGACGGCCTTGTATGCCTTACCAACTGCGATAAAATTACACCCGGAATGCTCATGGCAATCGCGCGGCTTAACATCCCAGCTATTGTAGTGACCGCAGGGCCGATGCTTTCCGGAAAGTATAAAGGCAGGCGGCTTTCTCTTGTAGGGGATACATTTGAGGCAATAGGAAAATTTAAAAAGGGCGAGATCACCCAGGAGGAATTCCAGGAGCTTGAGATGTGCGCCTGTCCGGGCGCAGGTTCATGCCAGGGGCTCTACACGGCCAACACGATGAGCTGTGTTACCGAATCACTGGGCTTGAGCCTGCCGGGTTGCGCTACTGCTATGGCGGGTTCGGCTGCTAAAGACAGGCTTGCCCAGGCAAGCGGGGAGCGGATCGTGAATCTTGCGCGGCGCAATATCCTGCCTAGGACATTCATGACAAAAGAGTCGTTTGAGAACGCGATACGGGTGGATATGGCATTGGGAGGTTCGACCAATACGGTCCTGCATCTTATCGCTATTGCGTATGAGGCGGGCATAGGGCTTCCGCTTGACCTGTTTGATCAATTAAGCAAAGCTACGCCCCATATCTCAAGCATACTGCCCGGCGGCAAATATTTTATGGAGGACCTTGACGCGGCGGGCGGGATACCGGCGATCATAAAGAGGCTTGTCAACCTGTTGAACGACGTGGATACCGTAAGCGGCAAGACAATAAGCCAGATCGCGGCTCAAGCGCGCATAGACGATGAGGACGTGATAAGGCCGCTTAAGAACCATCATCACAAGGAAGGCGGCATAGCCGTTCTTTTCGGCAACCTTGCGCCGAACGGCGCGGTAATAAAACAGACTGCCGTGTCGGATGAGATGCTTAAATTTAAGGGAAAGGCCGTCGTGTTCAATTCGGAAGAGGATGCGATGAAGGCGATCATGGCGGACAGGATCCAGAAAGGCAGCGTTATAGTGATAAGATACGAGGGCCCGAAGGGCGGGCCGGGCATGAGAGAGATGCTTTCACCGACCGCAGCCATTATGGGTATGGGCCTTGCCAAGGATGTCGCGCTTATTACGGACGGACGTTTCTCGGGGGGCACTCACGGGCCGTGTATCGGCCATATCTCGCCCGAAGCGTACGCGGGCGGGCCGATCGCGATCGTGCAGGATGGGGATGATATCATGATAGATATCCCGAACAGAAAATTGGAACTCAAGCTTCCCGAGCTTGAGATAAAATCGCGGCTTTTGAAATGGACGCCGCCCAAACCGAAGATACAGGAAGGCTATCTTGCCAGGTATGCGAAATTCGCGACTTCGGCTGACAAGGGCGCGGTACTGGAGATAACATGAAACTAAGCGGCGCAAAGATATTGGTGGAATCGCTGAAACGGGAAGGTGTTGAAGTCATATTCGGTTATCCCGGCGGCGTTGTCCTGCCCACGTTCGACGCGTTGTATGACGCGCCGATAAAGTTCATCCTTGTGCGGCATGAACAGGCCGCTGCCCACGCGGCGGACGGTTACGCCAGGGCAACGGGAAAGGTGGGCGTGTGCCTTGCGACTTCAGGGCCGGGCGCGACAAACCTGGTCACCGGTATCGCGACCGCGTACATGGATTCGATACCGATGGTGGCCATAACAGGCCAGGTAAAGACCACCCTCATCGGGAACGACGCCTTTCAGGAAGCGGATGTTACCGGGATCACAAGGCCGATAACAAAACATAATTATCTTGTAAAAAATGTGGAAGACCTGTCGCTTATTATAAAAGAGGCGTTTTATATCGCCTCTACAGGCAGGCCTGGTCCTGTTCTTATTGACCTGCCGGTGGACGTGCAGTTTGCGGAAACCGAGTTTCATTATCCGGCAGAGGTGCTGATAAGAAGCTATAAACCTACGTATGCGGGCCACCCGGGCCAGATAAAAAAGGCTGCCAGGGAAATTTCGAGGTCCAAAAAGCCAATAATATACGCGGGTGGTGGGGTTATCACTTCAGGCGCAGCGCTGGAACTTAAAGCATTGGCGGAAAAAATAGAAGCACCGGTTACGATGACGCTGATGGGGCTGGGCGCTTTCCCGCAGACGCATGAGCTTTCGCTCGGCATGCTCGGCATGCACGGCACGGCTTACGCCAACCACGCGATAATGGAAAGCGACCTTATCATCGCGGTGGGCGCGCGCTTTGACGACAGGGTTACCGGAAGGCTGGACGTGTTCGCGCCCGGCGCGAAGGTAATACACATCGATATCGACCCGGCAAGCGTATCCAAGAACGTAGAAGTGGATATACCCATAGTCGGCGACGCAAAAAACATATTAACCGAGCTGAACAAGATCGTTAAAAAACCGGACACGGCCGCGTGGCTCAAACAGGTGCATGAATGGAAGCAGCATCATCCGCTTCGCTATCACGATCCGGACGGCGCAATGATAAAACCGCAGTATGTGGTCGAGCAGATATACGAGGTTACCAAAGATAAGGATGCTGTCATATGCACCGAGGTGGGCCAGAACCAGATGTGGGCCGCGCAGTTTTATAAATACACGCAGCCGCGCAGTTTTGTATCAAGCGGCGGGCTCGGCACGATGGGTTTCGGTTTTCCCGCAGCGATAGGCGCGAAACTCGGCTGCCCGGAAAAGGTCGTATTCGATATCGCGGGCGACGGTTCGATACAGATGAATATACAGGAGCTTGCGACCGCGGTAATAAACAAGATACCGGTAAAAGTCGCAATACTGAACAACGGCTACCTCGGCATGGTAAGGCAGTGGCAGCAGCTGTTTTACAAGAAAAGATATTCCAGCACGCGCCTGCCGCACATACCGGATTTTGTCAAGGTGGCGGAGGCATACGGCGCGGTCGGGATGCGCATTACGAAAAAACATGAGGTGCGGCAGGCCCTTGAGAAGGCGCTTTCCATTGACAATGTCGTGTTCATGGACTTTATCGTAGAGGAAGAAGAAAATGTGCTGCCGATGGTGCCTACGGGAGAGGCGATAAACAAGATGATAATGCTTGAACATTTAATAGGGAGCCTGGCTTAACATGCGACACATAATATCCGCAATGGTCGAGAACAAATTCGGCGTATTGGCGCGCATAGCAGGGCTGTTTTCCGCGCGCGGTTTTAACATTGATTCCCTGGCAGTCGGCGAGACAGAGGATCCGACTGTTTCACGCATGACCATAGTCGTGCGCGGGGATGACAAGACGCTTGAGCAGGTCAAAAAACAGCTGAACAAGCTCATAGATGTTATCAGCGTGCGCGACTACGCCAAAAAAGAGTTCGTGGATAGGGAACTTCTTTTACTGAGAGTGGAGGCTGAGGAGGGCCAAAAGTCCAAGCTGGCCGGAGTACTTGAAAAAAATCATGCCAAGGTCCTGGTAGCCGGCGGCAACGCGTTCACCGCAGAGTTTGCGGGCGATCATGAGCATGTCCAGAAATTGCTGGAGGAGCTTAAGCCGTATGTCATAAAAGAAATGACAAGGACCGGCAGGATAGCGATGGCGAAAGAATAAGTGGTCGATCCCTCGCCCCATAATATGTGAGATAATGGGTGCTCGGGACGATTTTTACTGGAGAAAAACGTAGAAAAATCGAAGGGGGAAATTTTTATGGCGAAGATCTATTATGACAAGGATGCGGATCTGGGGATTTTGAAGGACAAAAAAATAGCGATTATCGGCTACGGCATTCAGGGAAGGGGCCAAAGCTTGTGTTTGCGCGATTCAGGATGCAGCGTTATTGTGTCGGAATTAGCGGGAACGCCTAATTATGAACTGGCGAAAAAGGACGGATTCAATCCTTTGCCCGTTGCCGAGGCCTGCAAGGAAGCGGATATTATCCAGATCCTGACGCAGGACCATGTCCAGGCAAAGGTTTACAGCGAAGGCGTAAAGCCCAATCTGAAAAAAGGAAAGGCATTATGTTTTTCGCACGGATTTAATATACGTTTTAAACAGATCCGCCCGCCGAAGAACGTTGACGTATTCATGGTTGCGCCGAAAGGCCCGGGCGCTCTGGTAAGGGAAATGTATGTGCAGGGCAAAGGCGTGCCGTGCCTTATTGCGATTTATCAGGATGCGACCGGAAAGGCGAAAGAGGTCGGCCTTGCATATGCAAAAGGTATAGGTGGGACTCGCGCCGGAGTAATCGAGACAACATTTGACGAAGAGACCGAAACCGATCTTTTCGGCGAACAGGCGGTCCTGTGCGGCGGCGCTTCAGAGCTTATAATGGCCGGTTTTGATACGCTTATCGAGGCTGGGTATCAACCTGAGATCGCATATTTTGAGGTATTGCATGAGCTTAAACTTATCACCGACCTGATCCAGCAATACGGAATAAGCGGTATGCGCAGGCGCGTTTCCAACACTGCCTGCTACGGCGACCTTTCGCGCGGCAAGCGCATCATCACGGAGCGCACACGCAAGGAAATGAAAAAAATACTTAAAGAGATCAAATCCGGCAAATTCGCGCGAGAGTGGATAAAGGAAAACGAAGCCGGAAGGCCTAATTTTAACGCGTTGTTAAAGGCAGGCGACGAACACAAGATAGAACAGGTGGGAAAACAATTAAGGGAAATGATGCCATGGATGAAAAAATAATTATATTTGATACTACGTTAAGGGACGGAGAACAGTCGCCGGGAGCGAGTTTGACGCCACAGGGAAAGCTTGAGATCGCGCATCAACTTGCCAGTCTCGGCGTTGACGTTATTGAAGCAGGGTTCCCTATTTCTTCGCCCGGGGATTTTGAATCCGTAAAGGCAGTGGCGAAAAACGTAAAGGGCCCGATAATCTGCGGGCTTGCGCGCTGCATGAAAAAGGACATAGAAGCCGCGGGCAATTCGCTGAAGCCCGCCAAGAGGGGCCGCATACACGTGTTCCTTGCGACGTCCAAGATACACATGCAGTATAAACTGAAAAAACCCGAGGACGAGATCGTCCAGCTTGCGATCGAAGGTGTAAAATACGCCTCCAGGTTCACGGACGATATTGAGTTTTCGCCTGAGGACGCTTCGCGCAGCGAAAGAGAATTCCTGTACCGCGTCATAGAGGAAGTCATAAAAGCGGGCGCAACGACCATCAATGTCCCCGATACAGTGGGCTATGCCATACCGGACGAGTACGGCGACCTCATAAAGTGCATACGCAACAATGTGCCGAACATGAACAAGGCGGTCATAAGCGTGCACTGCCATAATGACCTTGGGCTTGCGGTTGCGAATTCAATCGCCGCAATACAGAACGGCGCGGGCCAGGTCGAGTGCACTATTAACGGCATAGGCGAGCGGGCCGGCAACGCGGCGCTTGAAGAAATAGTCATGGCCATTTCGGTCAGGAGGGACTTGCTTAATTTTCAAACGGGCATCAAGACAAAAGAGATATACAAGACATCCAGGCTTGTTTCCACGCTGACCGGCGTGCCTGTTCAGCCGAACAAGGCTATAGTAGGGCATAACGCGTTTGCCCACGAGTCCGGCATACACCAGGACGGCGTCCTGAAGAAAAGCCTCACATACGAGATAATGGCGCCGCAGGATGTAGGATTCTCCGGAACAAAGCTTGTCATGGGGAAGCATTCCGGCAGGCACGCATTTTCGGAAAGACTTAAGGCCCTGGGCTATACATTAAAAGACGAGGAATTGAATAAGGCGTTCGAGGAATTCAAGGTCCTTGCCGACAAAAAGAAAGAGGTTTTTGATGAGGACCTGGCTACCATCGTTGAACACGAGGTGGGCACAGGCACTGTGCCGGAGGTCTATCGGCTTAAGTCTTTTCATATCTCAAGCGGCTCGGATGAGAAACCTACAGCCAATATCGGACTGAGCAAGAAAGGTAAAGTCCTGGCTGCCGGATCAAGCGGCGACGGCCCTGTTGACGCATGTTATAAAGCGGTAGATAAGATCACCGGCTTAAAAGGCAAGTTGTCAGACTATGCCATACGCTCGGTCACGAGCGGAAAAGACGCGCTTGGTGAAGTTTCCATACGTGTTGTTATCAAAGACCGGGAAATTTCGGCAAGGGGCGCTTCCACCGATATTATCGAGGCAAGTATAAAAGCGTATCTGAACGCTATCAACAAGATAATAGGAAAGACCGAAAAGGCTAAAGGAACAAAAGTAGAATTATGACGATCAAAAAAAAGACAGGGCTTTACGGTGTTATCGGTTACCCGATAACGCATACGTTGTCTCCGGCCATGCATAACGCGGCTTTCAGGAAACTGGGCATAAACGCTGTTTACATGCCACTTGAGGTCAGGCCTGAAAATCTAAAAGAGGCCATGGACGGCATAAAAGGCCTTGGCTTTGGCGGCGTAAACGTTACGATCCCGCATAAAGAAGCCGTGATCAAATACCTGGACAGGCTCAGTAAAGAGGCGGCGCTTATCGGCGCCGTAAATACGATCGTCAATAAGAACGGCACCTTGACAGGATACAATACCGATGCGTATGGTTTTACGGCCGCGCTTAAAGAGGATCTGGGGTTTACCCCGACGGAGAAGACAGTATTTGTCGTCGGCGCAGGCGGCGCTGCCAAGGCAGTAGTGTTCGCGCTTATTTTGGGCGGCGCATCCCGCGTCATAATTACTGACAAGGCCGATGAAAAGGCGCTTGAGCTTGCCTGCGAGGCAGAGCTTAAAACCGGCTGTGAATGTATTGCGTTAAAGATGGGCTCACCCGGGATGAAAGAAATGATATTG
>JAPLLL010000093.1:4929-5434 GCA_026387595.1 Candidatus Omnitrophota bacterium | reverse complement strand
GCAGGACCTCCGAGAAATGGAAGACCAACATGGGTGTTGATTCGACAAGGGGCGAGGTCCTTACTTTTGACGGCGACATATTCCCGTCTTATTATCACGCCACGTGCGGTGGCTTTACCGAAGACGCCAGTAATTTGTGGAAGATAGACCTTGCCCCGCTTAAAGGCGTTGAATGCGCGTTCTGCAAAAAAGCGAAACATTACAGGTGGAGGGCAAAGGTAAGTCTGAATGATATAGAGTCCGCGCTGGAAAAAGCCGGCATAAAAGACGCAAAAGACATAATTTCAATAGAGATCGAAAGCAGGAACAGGTCGAACAGGATAAATAATCTGGTAATTAAAACTGCTGCAGGCGCTGTTACGGTAGCCGGCAAGGATTTCCGCCTGGCAGTAGGTCCCAATAAATTGCGCAGTAATAACTACGAAGTGAATGTTGAAAACGGGCAGGCCGTTTTCAACGGGACCGGCTGGGGCCACGGCGTGGGCATGTGCCAGTGGGGCGCGTA
>JAPLLL010000093.1:0-4908 GCA_026387595.1 Candidatus Omnitrophota bacterium | reverse complement strand
GTGCCAGTGGGGCGCGTATTTCATGGCCAAGAAAGGCTACAAGGCCCAAGAGATACTGGCGCATTATTATCCCGGCGCAAAGATAGAAAAGCAATGAAGCTCTCCGATTTTGATTACAACCTGCCCGAGGGATTGATCGCCCAGTATCCGCTGAAAGAACGGGATGCCTCGCGCATGCTTGTGCTTGAACGCAGCGCAGAAAAAATATATGAAAAGGCATTTAAAGATCTGACAAATTATTTAAACGCGGGTGATACAATAGTTTTAAACGACGTAAAGGTAATGCCCGCCAGGCTGCTGGGTAAAAAAGATACCGGCGCAAAGATAGAATTGTTCCTTCTTGAAAAAATAAAAGACAATGTTTACAAAGTGCTGGCCAAGCCGAGCAAGCGTCTTAAGCCGGGTGCCAAGGTGATCTTTAAGGACGGCGTCTCGGCAACTGTCCTGGGAAACGCGGACTTCGGAAAGACAGTGCAGTTTTCAGCCCCTGAAGAAAAGTTAAGAGAGATAGCTCAAGTCCCGCTTCCGCCTTATATTACAAGAAATCCGGAAAAATCCGACGAGGAAAGATACCAAACCGTTTACGCCAAAAGTAACGGCGCCACTGCTTCGCCTACGGCAGGCCTGCATTTTACAGAGGCAATGCTTAATGAGATTAAAGCTAAGGGCATAAATGTGTGTTATGTTACCCTGAACGTAAGCTACGGTACATTTGCGCCCGTGTTGGAAGACGAAATAGAGGATCATAAAATGCATGAGGAATGGTTTAATCTTACGCAGGATACAGCCGATATCGTAAATGAAACTAAAAATAGAAAAAATAAAGTTTTGGCAGTAGGCACAACAACCGCAAGAACACTTGAAACCTGCGCCCTGGAAGAGGGTACTGTGGCGGCAAAGGAAGGCCGCACCGGTCTATTCATATATCCCGGATATAAATTTAAGATCGTAGACGAGCTGCTTACTAATTTTCACATACCGAAATCAACGCTTCTTATGCTTGTGAGCGCGTTCGTGGGTAGGGAATTTATTCTGGATGCATACAAAAAAGCAGTCGAGTCAAAATTCCGGTTTTTCAGCTACGGCGACTGTATGCTCATTGTATAATCTATGACGCAATGTCCTGCGTCGAGTGGCTCGCAAGGACGCTTCGGCCCGCTCCAGCGGCGGTCCTCGCTCGGTAAAATTTCTTTTTACTTCTGCCTTCGGCAGAAGACCGAGCTAAAAAGAAATTTTAACGCCCTGCTCCACCACATCGCCGCGTGCCATTGCTTATCGCAAATTGTATTGGAACGTCCCACTCAAGCCATAACCCAAATGCAATTCCTTATCGTAATATGCGACTAGTAATGTCGGCATAGTGGCCTAAAAATACTAAACTCTGGCTTAATAGTAGTAGTACAGAACAAAACAATGAATCAAAGAAAATGTAAAATATGTGGGGCTGCATTTACACCAAAACAATTTAATCAAGTAATCTGTAGTTTTCAATGCAAAAAGGAAAATAGTCGGAGAAGAAGCTTTGCATATTCAGTATTCAGCAGGGAAATAGTAAAGTGGAAACCCAAAGAAATAGAATGTGGATTTTGCCACAAAAGGTTTTTACCTACAAATTCATCACAAGGATTACATACTGAATGCAGGATTCTAAAAAAGCAATTTTATACTGTTCTAAATTACTTTCAGATATGCACAAAATATAGGCTTATTTTTATGACAAATATGCTAGAGCATAAAAGCCAAACAACAACACAGGGTAGAGATCATTTAGATTTATTCTATAGCTATAAAAATTGGTGCGATATATGTAAGAATAAAATCAATGAAAATAGAAGAGCTAATAAACCGAGTAAGACAGAAAAATTTATTTATGAATGTTTAAAAAAACATTTTCCAGATGATAATATTGTGTTGGTGGGAAATAGATGTATATAATAGATCTAAAAAATTTGGGTTTGAATATGATGATCCTAAACACTTTTCCAGCACTGGCTTGCAGAGAAATATTATTAAACAAGAACTCTGCAAAAAACAAGGAATTAAATTGTTAAGAATAAATTATAAAGAACCCCTCACGGAAGACTTGGTTTTGTTAAAATTGAAACAGAATCATATATGTTAGCTTTGTGCTGTTTGGTAATTTCCAAACTTTCTTAGATTAGTGTAAGCAATGACCGAGGCAAGCCAACTTAAAATATCTTTACACAAACGCTTTTTAATTCTTACGGAATAACTATATTATAGCTCCGAGCCAAATAAGAAAACGCCCTATTTAGGTGAACAAAGAGAAGCAAGATTGTTCGGAGCAATAGTTTTTCTAGGATTCGCACTAGAGTCATTTATAAATGAGGTTGTGAATGAACGTTGTCAAGATGTATTTGATTCAATTGAACAGATACCTTTACCAGATAAATGGTTTATAATTTCCAAACTGAGTACAAAAAATATTTTGCAAAAAAATAAAGAACCATTTCAATCCATTGTTTTAATTTTTAAATTACGAAATCAATTGGCGCACTTTAAACCCAAATTCATGGATTACAATGCAAAAAGTTATCAGCAAATGAGAAAAATAAATCATAGTGTAGTGAAAAAACTTTACAATAACAGCATTGAGGCAATGAAGCTTTTGGCCAAAGAATTTAATCTTGAAAATCAAGAATGGCTTGAAGACAAAAAATTATAAATACAATTAGGTAGCGTAAATAATGATAACATCAAAAACGCGGTGCCATTCAAAATCCCACCTGCCACGCTAAAAATAATTAAAAAAAGTTAAAACAAAACAGCACCTCCTTGCGTCTATATAGTAGGAGGACTTAAGGTCGCAAATTGCGACCTTAAAGAAAGGGGGAGGCTATGAAAGAGTTAATTAGGGATTTAGCTAAACTTTACGGCGTGTCTACGAAAAGGTTAAATGAACAGGTCAAGCGTAACTTAAAACGATTCCCGGAAGATTTTATGTTTCAATTAACAAGAGAGGAATTTTTGATGTTCCAAAATGGAACATCAAGTTTGAGGTCGCAAATTGCGACCTCAAAGAGAGGTGGCAGACGTTACTTTCCATACGTCTTTACTGAACAAGGGGTTGCGATGCTTTCAAGTATTCTTAATAGTGAACGTGCTATTCAGGTTAACGTCGCCATTATGCGTGCGTTTGTAAAGCTGCGTCAGATATTATCTACGCATAAGGAACTTGCCCATAAATTAAACGAGCTGGAACGGAAGATTGAAAAACACGATACTGAAATACGGGCTATATTTGAAGCGATAAGGCAGCTTATGGAGCCGCCGTCAAAAAAGAAACAAAGGACAATAGGATTTCATGGCCCGAATGAGCATTGAGCTATGTGCGCGCCCGTGATATAATATGCGAACGTATATGTGGCACAGCGCCATTTACGGATATAGGAAAAGATGTTCACGCTGATTAAAAAAGACAAAGATTCAAAGGCAAGGCTCGGGAAGCTTGAGACAGCGCACGGCGCTATAAACACGCCGTGCTTTATGCCTGTGGGAACACAAGCCACAGTGAAGACTCTTTCCAATCAGGACCTTATTGACTGTAATTCCGAAATAATCCTTTCCAATACATACCACCTTTACCTTAGGCCCGGCATTGAAACAATAAAGGCCGCAGGCGGGCTGCATAAATTCATGGGCTGGAAACGGCCGATACTTACGGACTCTGGCGGTTTTCAGGTGTTCAGCCTTGCAACACTGATGAAGATTAAAGACGAAGGCGTTGAATTCGCGTCCCATATCGACGGCTCAAGGCATTTTCTTACGCCCGAAAAAGTTATTGAACTGCAGCAGGGCTTGGGAAGCGATATCATGATGCCGCTTGATGAACCCGTGTCATATCCTTGCTCCAAACCTAAGGCAGAAGCAGCGCTGGAGCGTACGCATGACTGGGCAAGGCGGTCAAAAAAAGTCACCAGTCACCAGTCACCAGTCACCAGCCCAGAATTAAAACAATCGGACCACAGACAACTGTTATTTGGGATAGTACAAGGCTCAAGCTATCAGGACCTGCGCAAACGATCGGTTGAAGAGCTGGTTAAGATCGGTTTCGACGGCTATGCAATAGGCGGGGTAAGCGTAGGAGAACCTGAAACGCTTATCTATGAAGTTACCGACTATACAGCGGCCCTGCTTCCGGAAGAAAAACCAAGGTATTTGATGGGCGTTGGCACACCCCTTGATATAGTTGAGGCCGTATCGCAAGGGGTAGATATGTTTGACTGCGTGATGCCCACACGGAACGGCCGTAACGGCACCGCATTCATAAAAGGGGGCAAGCTGCTTTTACGAAGCTCAAGATACGCGACAGACCCCAAGCCGATAGACGAAGGCTGCGGCTGTTTTGCGTGCAAAAATTACACAAGGAGCTATATCCGGCACCTGTTCAATACAGAGGAAATGCTGGGTTTAAGGCTGGTTTCCTTGCATAATATATATTTTTATGCTACACTTATGGCAGAAATCAGGGCTGCCATTCTGGAAAACAGGTTCCCGGAGTATAAAAAAAACATTAAGCAAAACCACAAGCCACCGCCTGGATGATTTCACCATAGGCGGGGCAAGGAGGAACAAATGCAGTCGCAGGCAAATCCGCTCATCAGTATGATGCCCCTAATATTGATTTTTGTTATATTCTACTTTCTCCTTATCAGGCCACAGCAGAAGAAACAAAAAGAGCACGATTCAATACTTAAGAAACTGGACAAGAATGACGAGATCGTGACCACGGGCGGTATCCATGGCACGATAGTGAACGTAAAGGACCAGACCGTAACATTGCGCATAGACGACAATGTAAAGATCGAACTGCAGAAAAATTGCGTGGCGTTCGTAAGTAAAAAAAGAGATGCGTAATACCTGGACAATAAAAGAACCAAATAAGAC
>JAPLLL010000004.1 GCA_026387595.1 Candidatus Omnitrophota bacterium | reverse complement strand
AGAATGGCTTTCAACCGTTACAGCGGCAACGAAAATCCGCAGCCGGGTTAATATTGTGCCATTTGGCGGTGCGATGTCGCTCGAAGGCCAGCCGCAAGCAGAAGAACTCAGGCGCGATATAGCCGCTTTGCGGGAAGTTGTTAATGACAGACTGCAGCAAGGCATACCCCCGCGGGATGAAACAGTAGCCAATATAGGCTATGCTCAGAGTCGCCTGGAGGATATAAACAGGATGGTGCTAAATTCCGTTCTCCGTCCGCAGGCATATAAAGACGCCGGGTCGGTCAAGGCGCGCGGCACAAAAAAAACAAGGCAGGCGAGATGTGAATTAGCAGAGCAATATATAGCGAATCCCGTTGTAGCGTGGAACAGATGGGAAGAATTTATAAATGAAAGAAACACAGCCCCGGTTTATTACGGGACCACCAAAAATAAAGGGGCTTTAATCGAGAACAGGCTTGTAGATAATTATAAGCGCGGCATTGAATGTTTAAGCCATGGGCAATGGGAAGATGCCTATGATCTTGCAATATCATCAGTGACCTTGATGCACGAAAATGCTTACCGGTATTCGCCTGTAACTATCGAGAACATCCGCAGACTTTTTTTATGGAGCTATCATATAAATTTCCGGCGGATGATCGGAGGCCACATATTCCGGCTGCTTGACCGATATGCGCAAACGGATTCGGAACGGCTTGCGATAGTGGACCTTAATTTTCTGCTTTGGTATGACGAAGCCTCTTTTACAGAAGCAGAGTGGTACAGGCAGATTGCTTTCTGGCACGAACTATTTCAGGATGGGATCGTATACAGGCCGGCGATCCTTCGTGAAAAGATACGAAAATGGCTGCTGGATCTGGACAGGCCCAAAAAGGTTATTATTGACGACAGGACGCAAACAGTCAGGTTTACGATGGATCCCTATGATTATACGCCGTATATTTATGCGGCTTTCAACGATATATTGCATTTTATTGAATTATCTTCTGATGAAACATACCGGAGGGTGCGATTTGCAGATCTTTGGCCCCGGGCATAATTACGGAAAGGGGCCCGAAAGAAGGATAGTGGTAATACACGGCATACAGGATGGAGGCAATTCCAATATGATCGAAGACCAGCTTCAGCAGGCTATTAAAGAAGTGCTGGCGCTGCAACAGGTATAAATATGGAACATAAACATATATCCGCCGGAGGCGGATCCGCCATGAATAGAATAAAGTTTAGCTTAGGCGGAAAACTTACATCGTTGCTACTTGCCATGGCAATCCTGCACACCCCGGCGGTGTGCATGGGCTGGGCTAAGGGGGCAGCTGTCCCTACCGCAGTGGGGATATCGCTCGTCCCCCTTAGTTCCGGCCAAGATAACTCCCCTTGCCAAATCGCACTCCATGATATATTCTTAACTCATAGGCCCCTCGCTTCATATCATGCGAAACTATGAAAGCTCGGGGCGATTTGCCAATAGGAAAACGATAGCAAATCGGGGAGAGATAATATGAATATGATTTTATATGTTGTAATAGGACTGGTGGCAGGCGTATGCGGAGGGATGTTCGGGATAGGGGGCGCTACGATACTTATACCCGCGTTCGTGTATCTTTTGGGATTTACGCAACATCAGGCGCAGGGGACTACACTGGCTATACTTGTGCCGCCGATAGGTTTATTGGCCGCATGGCGGTATTGGCAGTCCGGGAACGTAAAGATGTCTATCGCGCTATTTGTATGCCTTGGATTTTTTATAGGCGGGTGGATCGGGGCAAGTCTTGCGCACCATGTCGGAGATTTGCCGCTTAAGCGATTATTCGGGGTGTTTCTTCTTTTAGTTTCGCTAAGGATGATGTTAGGAAAGTAATTTTGCCTCGTGAAGGGTCGCGTAGGTAGGGCCGTGAGGCGAGAGTTTGCTTTGGTAAAGGGTGATCGAAGAAACCTTTTGGCTGTCAGTAGTTAATTGTTGGCCAGCAGTCGTTAGTAATATTTTCTTTAGCGCTTCTTTATTCTTTGAGCTCTTTACACGACCAATGGTTAGGTGGGCGCTGAATTCGCGTTCTTCCCTAGCAAATCCAAGTTTTTCAAGTTCGTCTTCAAGTTTTTCAGCGATTGATTTTGTTTCATCCTTACCTTTTTCAATCCCCACCCAAATTGCTCTTGGATAATCCAGTTTGGGGAACGCACCAATACCTGATATTGAAATTTCAAACGATTTAAACCCGGATATGGCTTTGGTCAACGCGTCTTTTACTTTTGGCAGGAATTCTTCAGTGACCTCGCCCAGGAATTTCAGCGTGAGATGGATATTTTCAGGCTCAACCCATTTTACATCGGCATTGGTTTGCTTAAATTCGGATTGGATTTTGGAGAGTTCCTGCTTTATCTCGTTTGAAAGCGGAATGGCTATAAAAGTTCGCATCTGAGCATATTTAATGCGGACAAGGTAGAACGCAGTTTTATATCGAGCCGAGTGCCTGAAAAATTGAATTGTTTGCAGATGGTCTTATTTTTCACCGCCAGCGCAATGTATACAAGGCCTATTGGTTTTGTTTTTGTGCCGCCGCCCGGGCCTGCTATGCCGGTCACGCCGATACCGATATCCGCGCCTGCATTTTTACGGATGCCCTTTGCCAAGCCTTGCGCGACCTGCGGGCTTACAGAACCGTACTTTTTCACGGTTTCTTC
>JAPLLL010000103.1:14093-15374 GCA_026387595.1 Candidatus Omnitrophota bacterium | reverse complement strand
GAAAATCCGGACAAGGTAAAGAAGGCAATAGCTGACAGGAACCTTAAACTGGACCTGGATGAGTTCCTGGGCCTGGACAAGGAGAGGCGGGCCCTGCTTAATGAGGTGGATCAGCTTAAGAGCCAGAAAAACAAGGTTTCTGACGAAATAGGTCTTTTACTTAAGGAGAAAAAGGGCGCAAAAGACAAGATAGCCAAAATGAAGGTCGTTTCCCAAAAAATAGACGAAATTGATAAAAAAGTGGAGGAAACAGACCAAAAACTGGCTAAAATAGCATATATAATCCCAAATATACCCCATTCTTCGATTCCAATTGGTAAGGATGCCTCTGCGAACAAGATAGTAAGGGAATGGGGCAAAATACCCCAATTTGACTTTAAGCTCAAGGACCATGTTGAGCTTGCCGGCCTATTGGACATAATTGACTTCCCAAGGGCGACCAAGATCACAGGCGGCGGTTTTGTCCTGTATAAGGGGCTTGGCGCCAGACTGGAAAGGGCGCTTATAAACTTCATGCTGGATCTGCAGACCAAATAACACGGCTATACCGAAATATTCCCGCCGTTTCTGGTAAACCGCGCCTCCATGACAGGCACTGGCCAACTTCCAAAACTGGAAGAGGACATGTACAAGTTGAAGGATGACGACCTGTTCCTGGTTCCGACTGCAGAGGTGCCTGTTACGAACATATTCAGGGACGAGGTCTTAAAAGAAGAGGACCTGCCCGTCTATTACGCCGCTTACACTGCCTGTTTCAGGCGGGAGGCAGGCTCTTACGGCAAGGATACGCGCGGTTTAAGCAGGGTGCACCAGTTTGACAAGGTCGAGCTTGTCAAATTTGTAAAGCCCGAGACATCATATGATGAGCATGAAAAACTCCTTAAGGATGCTGAAGAGGTGCTGCAGCTGTTAAATCTGCCTTACCGCGTCATAATGCTTTGTACGGGCGATCTCAGCTTTGCCGCGAGCAAATGCTATGACATAGAGTTATGGGCGCCCGGCAGCGCTAAGTATTTTGAGGTGTCAAGCTGTTCCAATTTCGAGGATTTCCAGGCCAGGCGGGCAAATATAAAATACAGGCCAAAGGGCGATAAGAAGAAGGCAGAACACCTGCACACCTTGAACGGTTCAGGCGTTGCCCTTGCGAGGCTTGTTATAGCCATTTTAGAGGTATACCAGCAGAAGGACGGCAGCGTGCTGGTACCTGAGGCGCTCAAAACTTATTTGGACGGAGTTGACAGGATAACGGCCAAGACATGATGAACCTGCTTAAGAAGGCAT
>JAPLLL010000103.1:8106-14088 GCA_026387595.1 Candidatus Omnitrophota bacterium | reverse complement strand
GCGCCGGCCTCCCGCGCATTTTTTAACGAGATGAACAATATCTCGCTTTCTGGCTCATCCGACCGGTCGTATTTTTTATGGGGCATCGTATCATACGTGATACTGCATCTTTTCTTTTACAAGCCGAAATACGTGTATAATCTGGGCCACGAAAGCGTACACGCGGTGTCAACGTGGCTTTCATTCGGCAAGACAAAGAACATGAAGGTATCAAGCGAAGGCGGCAGCATAGAGACGAGCAAGTCAAATTTCCTCATAAATATAAGCCCTTACTTTGTGCCGCTGTATACGATCCTGGCAGCGCTTGGTTATTTCGGGCTTTCAAAACTGACAGAAGTTTCAGGTTACGCCCCGTATTTTATATTCGCAATAGGTTTTACCCTGGCAATGCACATTGTCCTGACGGTTGAAGCGCTTAAGGTTGCGCAACCGGACCTTTTAAAGACGGGGTATTTGTTTTCGCTTGCGATAATTTACGTTATTAACATAGCGATCACAGCGTTCATACTAAGCCTGATATTCCCGGGCTTTTCGTTCACGGAAATGACGCTTCAGTTCTGCACAGAGACCAAGGCATTATACATCGCGATATTTAATCAGCTGTTTGCGGTGAGGTGAAATAATGAAAATAATAACCGATACAATAACGCTTGAAGAGCTCAAACAAATGTCCGCCGCTACCTTCGGCGATTTAGTCAAAGCTGTTATTGATACTGAAAAAAGCATTATCGCTGTTGATGCGGAACTTCATTCAGATTTGGAAGCGCTGCTTCTTGAAAGTGGTTCAAAACAAAAAGACCTCTGGGGAATTAATCTTTATCCCGACGTGCAAGGGGAGGGATTTATCGAATTTGATTCCGTAGTAAATATGCGGCCGTCGCAGGGCAACAGAAGCCGCGGAGTGAACGACGTGCAAATACGCAATAAAATTGCCGAAATTGTTATGGCGAAGGTGAAATGATGAGCTACCAGCACAAAAGCCTTGCCGCAGGCCGCTGGGAGAGGATGCCGTTAATCGAGCAAATGGCTAATATAGGAAGCGAAGTAGAACGTGCCCTTAACTGGCGCGCAAAGAACAACGAAGACTATTGTCGCAAGGCTTTCGAGCGCTGCCTTGAGTTACTTGACCTGACGCTTGAAAGCACAAAAAGCGGCCCCCGCCTTAAAGAAATTGCACGCGTCCGGGAGGCTCTGGTTGACTACTTTCTGGGGCCAAACGAGTTTATGTCTACTGATGCATCCTGGCGAAAATATTTTTTGGGTTTTACCTACGCGGCGCGCAAGGATCATTGATAAATACATCGTAAAGTCCCTCGCCCCGGGTTGCTTTAGATTCACCAGACAACGAGGGGCTCGGGACGAATTGCCGTATGCAAACGATAGCAATTCGGAGGAGTGGCAGAGCGGTTGTGACCGAGCGAAGCGAGGAAATCCCGAGCATCTATAGAGTACATTTGGGATGCGAGGGAAATGCGGCGGTAAGAATGTTGGTCCCTCGCCATCGATTATTGGTCGCAATTGTGGCTCGGGACGATTTTGCAGATTAAGTAAAATTAGGGCAAAATCGGAGGAGTGGCAGAGCGGTTGAATGCGGCGGTCTTGAAAACCGTTGTACCCTTACGGGTACCGTGGGTTCGAATCCTACCTCCTCCGCCAACCTTTTAAAAGGAGCCATTATTATGGGAAGAATAGTGAAGCTGGTATATGCTTTTACAGCGCTTTTACTTGCGCTGGCGCCTGTACTTGAGGCCTGCACCAGTATCGGGGTAAAGACTACGGACGGATACGTGTTTTATGCGCGCACCATGGAGGGCGAGGTATCATTCGGCTCCAATGTCTGCATTATCCCCAAGGGTACCGCTTACCAGGGCACGCTGCCGGACGGGTCCCAGAAGGGCCTTACATGGACGGTAAAATACGGGATCGTGGGGATGAATACATTCGGCCTACCGGTGATAAGCGACGGTATGAACGAGGCAGGCCTTGCCGCAGGCAACCTGCTCTTCCCGGACTTTGCGCAGTACCAGGTATTTGATCCGGCTAAGGCGTCAAAAACAATAACGCAGTATGAAGTCATAACGTGGATATTGTCTAACTTCGCCACAGTTGATGAGGTGAAGCAGGCGATAAACAACATCCGTATATGCACCGGGCCCCAGGCAAAGACAGGTGTATTGGAGCTGCATTATGCAGTGCATGACGCAACCGGCGGCTCCATAGTGATAGAGCATGTAAACGGAGAGCTTAAGGTATACGACAACCCGTTAGGCGTTATGACCAATTCCCCGTCGTTTGACTGGCATCTGATAAACCTAAGGAACTATGTCCATGTGTCCGCGACTAACGCTGCCCCGTTTACGATCGCGGGCTTAAAAGAGTCCGGGCTCGGACAGGGCACCGGCATGCTGGGCCTGCCCGGGGACTACACGCCGCCGTCCAGGTTTGTGCGCATGGTCGCGCTTGTCCATTCGGCTTTGCCGGTTACTGGGCCGGACGAAGGTTTGAACCTGGCCATGACGATAATCGATAACGTAGATATCCCCATAGGCGCTGTGCGCGACGCAAGCGGCAAAGAAGTTATCTACGACCGCACCCAGTGGGTGGTGATATCGGACCTTGGCAGGAAAAGGTTCTATTTTCGCACATATGAAAATAAGGACTGGCGCATGGTGGATGTTACTGCAGCGCTCACTAGCGCCAAAGGCATCATGACGATACAGGCGGATACGCCGCCCCAATATCAGGACGTGACCTCAAAGGCCAAGGATTACGGAGCTATCCCGTTAAATTATTTTCCTGCGAGTAAGCCGTAAAGGAGCGGATTTTAAAATATGAAGATAGATATTCCGTTAAACAAGGCAAACCGTCTCATAAACAGCGGCCAGGTAATAATGGTCAGCAGCGCATACGAGAAAAGGGCAAGCATTATCACGCTTGCCTGGAACATGCCGCTGTCGCATAACCCCCCGCTTATGGCGATATGCCTTACCAAGAAACGGTTTACCTATGAACTTATGAAGAGATCAGGCGAGTTCGTAGTAAACGTGCCGAGCACTGACCTCATAGATGAGATGTGGTACTGCGGCACGCATTCGGGCCGGGATATTGATAAGTTCAAGGAAACAGATCTTACCGCGCAGAGGGCCAATAAACTAACTACAGCGCCCATTATCAAGGAATGCATAGGCCACCTTGAATGCAGGATCAAGGATGAGAAAGATGCAGGCGACCACGTCATAGTCATAGGTGACATAATCCACGCCAGCGCAGAAAAGGCGCTGTTTGACGAGCGGTGGCTCGTGGATAAAGTAAAACTAATCTACCACCTGGGCGATAAGTTCTTTACGACGTCTGAAAAAGAAATAGTAAAATAGAAGTCCCTCGCCCCACATATGAAAACTAGAGGGGCTCGGGACGAATTGCCGTATGTAGGCGATAGCAATTCGGGAGAGTTGGCAGAGCGGTTGTGACTGAGCCCGCCGTAGGCGGGCGAAGGAATCCCGAGCACCCATAGTTTAAATTCATAGTGCGAGGGAAATGCGGCGGTAGAAATATTGGTCCCTCGTCCCAAAAAAAAAGAAACAAGAGGGACTCGGGACCATTTTGCCGAGTTGGAAAATGAAGGCAAAATGGAGAGTTGGCAGAGCGGTTGAATGCGGCGGTCTCGAAAACCGTTGTACCTTTACTGGTACCGGAGGTTCGAATCCTCCACTCTCCGGTTTAAATCGTGAAATTTTTAATAGCGGTTATCATAATCGGAATTTTGGCAGGGCCGGCGATCTCGCAGGAAGTACAGGAAGGCGATGAGTATGAACCGGGCATGGGCCTGCTGGAAATTTTTAAGGCGGGTTCTCCGGACAAAATCCCGGACATAAGTTCTGTCCTCACCGTGCCGTGGATGCACGAGCTTGCCTGTAAGGCGCCGGAGAGCGGGACAAATATCTGGCTGGTCAGGGAAGGCTATCCGGACGCGTTTTTGGTCCCGGAATGCGCGTACGGTTTCGGCGCCAGGCCCGGCTCCGAATATTCGTTCCCGTATACCGCGCAGATAACGTTTTATTATTACGCAAGAGAACCCGGCAAATATACTTTTACTGTCTGGCACGGCCGCAATAATTTTACGCTTAGCGTCGGAGATTTTCTCATTGCTAATCTTTCGCCAGACCGGCCAAGCGCACAGGGGATCTGTGAATTTAAAAAAGGTTTCTACCGCGCCGTACTTTGGCTTGTTTCAAATATTTACAGCGGTGAATCAAAAAACGACCCGTATTTTGAAGTAAAGGTCCTGGTCCCGTCCGCTTCAGCTGCTGTTCCCCTGACAAGGAACGCGTTATTTATGAAGCCTTCAGATCTGCCCGGGCCGTGGGGGCATAGAGGCCATCGATAGTTAAGAAGCATAACTAAAAAGGAGCAAGATGAAGACGTATAAACCGGATGTCGTAGAACTTGTTATTAAAATGCAGCAGCAATTGAACTCTTTGGAGAAGAAAATAGACGCCATAGCCGGCAGGCCGCAGGAAAGATCATTTGAGGCAAGGCAGCACTCAAAGCCTTTCCAGCATTTTGACCGGCCTCATGGCCAGAGAGAAGCAAGGCAGGACAGGGACTATCGGGAAAGAACTTTGTACAAGGCGATTTGCGCGGACTGCAACAAAGAGTGTGAGGTGCCGTTCAGGCCGAGCCAGGACAGGCCCGTATACTGCAAGGAATGCTTTGCAAGCCGCAAGGTGGGCGGACCGCTTACCGCGCACTATGACAGCAAGCCTGCGGGAAAAGAGATTCGGCAGGGCGGAAATAAAAGATACGCCGGGAAGAAAAAAACATTTACCAAAAAGCGCAAAAAGTAAATATTAAACCGATGAGAAAATTCTTAATTGTTTTAACCGTATCATTATGTTGGATGGTACTGGCAGCAGCTAGCGGAGGACTTTTTGCAATGGATAAAGAAACAGTTGTTCTGGAGACCGATCAGGGAATAATAGAAATACAGCTCATGCCTGATATCGCGCCGAAGGCGTGCGAAAATTTTGTCGGCCTGGTTGAAAAAGGATACTATAACGGGTTGATATTCCACCGGGTGATAAAAAATTTCATGATACAGGGCGGAGATCCGACCGGCACAGGCAGCGGCGGGGAATCGATTTGGGGAAAGCCGTTCGAAGACGAGTTTAGCTCCAAGGCGCAATTCGATTCGCCGGGGGTACTCGCAATGGCTAATGCAGGGCCGGACACAAACGGCAGCCAGTTCTTCATTACGACCGCTGAAACGCCGTGGCTGAACATGCACCATACGATATTCGGAAAAGTAACAGCAGGTTACAACGTAGTTGAGAAAATAGAGAATGTCCAGACAGGCCCCGGGGACAGGCCGGTTTCGGGCCAGAAGATAATAAAGGTGTACCTGAAAAAGTAATTTAGCGGATAAAATTGCTTTTTGGGCCGTTTTTTGGTATAAAGGGGTTTACTTAACAGGCGCAAACAGGCGCCTGTTCTAAAGGAGGGTAATTATGCCGTATGATGTAAGTTTGGACCAGTGTTTGTTCTCAAAGAATTACGAATCCGAAACAGGGAGGCTGACTGTCGGCGTTTATTCCTATAATAACGGGCCGAAAAAGCTCCAGATCAGCAGGGAGACCAGGGGCGGCGAAGGCGAACTTAAATTCGCCAAGATGGGAAGGCTCACCAAAGAAGAGCTCCAGGCCATATTTCCGTTCTTGCAAGAAGCAATAAAGAGTATGGATTGATGCAAATCGGAGAGGTCGCCTAGTCCGGCTTATGGCGCGCGCTTGGAAAGCGCGTAGGTGGGAAACTGCCTCGAGAGTTCAAATCTCTCCCTCTCCGCCAGTTGTTCCGAAAATCTGTATGCCAAGAAAAACCCCGAAATTACGGGCTGAGATCTGCCACACCGAGATCCAGGATGCGTACGCGGATATGCTTATACGGCTTGCGATGGCCGCTGAGTATAAAGACGCGTCCACGGGC
>JAPLLL010000103.1:0-8100 GCA_026387595.1 Candidatus Omnitrophota bacterium | reverse complement strand
ACGCGTCCACGGGCGGCCACATACGCCGCGTGAGCGACTACGCCGTTGCAATAGCGGAGGCGCTGGATCTGTCCGTCGAAGAGACGGATATTATGAGATACGCCAGCATGATGCATGATATAGGCAAGATCGGCGTCCCGGATTCCATCCTGGATAAAGACGGCGCGCTTACGACAGAAGAGCGTAAAATAATGCAGCGGCATACGATCATCGGGGGGAAGCTCTTTGCCACAAGTAAATTTCCCATGGTAAAGTCGGCCGGCGAGATAGCACTTACGCACCACGAGAAATATGACGGAACAGGCTATCCCCGCGGCCTAAAAGGCAAAAACATACCGCTTAACGGCCGCATCGTAACTATAGCGGATTGGTTTGACGCGCTTGTGTCAAAGCGAAGCTATAAAAAAGCATGGTCTTTTGAAGAGGCGGTAAAGGACATAGAAGAAAGAAGCGGCACCTTTTTTGACCCGGACATAATCAAGGTATTCCTTTGTATTAAGCCCACTTTAAAAAAACTCTTACGGGCAAACCAGTCGATAGAATCCGCTATTGCCTAAAATCGCCGTTAGATGTTATAATGTTTCATGATCTTAATTGATAAAAGAGGAGGGCCTTATGGCCGGCATAGATGATTTTAGAAAGATAGAGCTTAAGATAGCCAGTATAGTGGAAGTAAAGGACCACCCCAATGCTGATAAATTGTATGTAATTACAGTTGACCTGGGCGACGTCAAGAAAGAAGTTGTCGCCGGCATAAAGCCTTCTTATACGAAAGAAGCGCTTGTAGGCAAGCAGGTTGTTATCGTGAATAATCTCGATCCTGTTACGCTGCGGGGCGTACAGAGTAACGGCATGATCCTGGCCGCTTCTGATGACACGGGGATAGTGGTAGTTACGACGGATAAACCCGTGAAATTAGGCTCGATAGTAAAGTAATTGAGGTGGTCGTCCCGCAAAAATTTAATCGTGCGCCCGTAGCTCAATTGGATAGAGTAACTGGCTACGAACCAGTAGGCTGGCCGTTCAAACCGGCCCGGGCGCGATATTTAAATTTTTGCGGGACCAGGCACGTTTGACCACTAAGCAGACCTGATCCCGCCGAAGGCGGGGCCAGGCACGGATTGCGATTGACAAGCCCGGGCATTAGGTGTATAATACCAAAAGCGCCAAGTATTCCGACTAATGGGTGCTTCAAAGATTAGAAAATCTTGAACCGTAAAGAAAAGACTACTAGCCTTTACGGTTTTTTTATTGTTCTGCGTAAACAGAAAAGAATTAAATATGAGAGCTGAACTGAAAAGTCTTACTATGGGTGATTTAAGGATCGAGATCCCCATTATCCAGGGGGGTATGGGTGTGCGCGTGTCTACGGCTTCGCTGGTTTCCGCGGTGTCAAACGAAGGCGCGTTTGGGGTTATAGCGGCCGTGGGACTCGCGGAAGACGAGAGCGCCCAAAAATATGACTATCCGAAACGTTCGCGCGAATCCCTGACGGACAGTATCAAAGAGACCCGCCGCATGACAAAAAACCCGTTTGGCGTAAATATCATGTGCGCGCTGACCAATTATGACGACCTCGTTGATACGGCTCAGAAAGAGTCAGTGGATGCTATAATTTCCGGTGCAGGGCTGCCGCTTAAGCTGCCCTCTCTGATCAAAAACAATAAGACTAAGTTGATCCCGATCGTTTCTTCAGCCAGGGCAGCGTTTATTATCTGCAGCACCTGGAAGAGAAGATATAAACGCCTGCCGGACGCGATTGTAGTGGAAGGCCCTCTTGCCGGCGGGCATTTAGGCTATAGCATGAAGGAGCTTGAGGATACGAAGAACGTATTTCTGGATAAGATCCTGGAAGAGGTTTTGCTGATCGTCCGGGCTTTTGAAAGCGATAAACAGAAAATCCCTGTTATTGCGGCCGGAGGTATTTTTGACGGCAAGGATATCGCGAGGGTTATTCTCCTTGGAGCAAGCGCAGTCCAGATGGCGACGCGATTTGTGTGCACGCATGAATGCGACGTTTCTCCGAAGTATAAAGAAGCGTATCTTTCCGCGAAAAAGGAAGATATTGTGGTTATAAAGAGTCCGGTTGGACTGCCCGGGAGGGTTATACGGAATGATTTTGTCAAAAAAATATCCGAAGGCGGGCGCGTAGATTTCGGCTGTGTTTACAAGTGCCTGTCTACGTGCGATCCGAAGAAGGTCAACTATTGCATTGCGAAGGCGCTTGTAAGCGCTTCCCGCGGCGAAATGGATAAAGGATTTGCGATGTGCGGCAGCAATGCCTATCGTATCAAGGAAATTATTTCAGTTAAGCAGCTGATCGCAGAACTTATGAGCGAAACTCGGGATTTTTTAAATAAATAGCCGCCGCATTCATAACTAAAACATAAGGAGAGCCATGCAAAAAATAAGAACCTCGAACAAGCACAGGAAATGTAAATTCCCGCATTGCGACCAGATCCTGAGCATTTACAACCATGAGGCCTATTGCCATGTTCACCTGGGGTATATCAATAGAGGGGATAAGATCAAGGAATACAAATACCAAAATGCATAATAACCAGACCGACCAGACTTTTTACGGGCTGGGCATTGCGCCCAAGATCCTGGACATACTTGAAAAGATAAAGTTCAAGGTGCCGACGCCGATACAGTCAAGGGCGATCCCGCTTGCGATCGAAGGAAAGGATATTGTGGGCGTTGCACAGACCGGCACAGGCAAGACGCATTCTTTCGCTATTCCCATGATCCAGCGCCTTGCGCAGAAAAAAGGGATAGGACTGGTGCTTGCGCCCACGCGCGAACTGGCCATCCAGATAAGTGTGGCGTTTAAAGACCTTGCGCAGCCGTTCGACATAAAGACCGCCTGCCTTATCGGCGGCGCTCCGATGGACCCGCAAGTGCAGGCGCTGCGGAAAAACCCGCGCGTTGTGATCGCGACTCCGGGCCGGCTCATAGACCATATGAAACGCTGGAACATTACGCTGCACGACGTTACGATGCTTGTGCTTGACGAGGCCGACAGGATGCTGGATATGGGGTTTGCCCCGCAGATAGAGCAGATACTGCGGTTTGTGCCAAAGGAAAGGCAGACGATGCTTTTTTCCGCCACTATCCCGAAGGAAATAATGACAATTGCCTCCAAACACATGAAGCTTCCGGTTTCGGTCGAGGTCGCGCCTTCAGGGACCACTGTGGAGCTGGTTACGCAGGAATTATTTATTATTAGACAGGACGCCAAGCCGCTTCTATTAAAAAAATTGCTTAACCAGTATCACGGCCCGGTCCTTTTATTTTCGCGGACCAAGCATAAGGCCGGAAAGATAAAAGCGTCTATCAGGGCAATGGGCCACAGCGCGGCAGAGATACATTCTAACCGTTCCATGACCCAGCGCAGAGACGCGCTTGAAGGGTTTAAATCGGGCAGGTACAGGGTGCTTGTCGCCACCGAGATCGCTGCCAGGGGCATAGACGTGACCGGCATAGAGCTCGTCATCAATTATGACCTGCCTGAGGACGCGGAAAACTACGTGCACCGCATCGGTCGCACAGCAAGGGCAGGACACAAGGGCCACGCGATCTCGTTTGCGACGCCTGACCAGAAAAACGATGTCCAGAATATTGAAAAACTCATCAAGATCACGCTGCCCGTTGGAAAACATCCGGAGATCTCAAGTGAACCCTTTAGCCAGGTTTCGTATCAGCCCCGGCGCCGACCGCCGAATTATAGTTATAAACAGAGGCGCCCCATGCGCCGCAGGTTTTAATTTTTTGCTCCGCTGTAAATCAAGACATGCCTAATATCGATGAAACCTACATGGCCGCGGCGCTCAAAGAAGCTGCCTGGGCCTTTGATGACGATGAAGTGCCTGTAGGGGCGATAATTGTCCACAAAGGCAGGATAATAGCCCGGGCGCATAACCAGATAAAGCTCCTTAAGGATCCCACTGCCCACGCCGAAATGATAGCTATTACCCAGGCTGCCTCCTACCTGAAAAACGAAAGATTGCTTGACTGCACCGTGTATGCTACAATTGAGCCGTGCGCGATGTGCGCCGGGGCAATGGTGCTGGCAAGGATAAAAAGGCTTGTGTACGGCGCCTCAGACCCCAAGGCGGGCGCATGCGGTTCCGCGTTAAACATTACGCATAATATTAGGCTTAATCATAGAATAGAGGTAACAAGAGAGATCCTTGCGCAAGAAAGCGGTTCTTTGCTAAGGGAATTCTTTAAGAAGAAAAGATCCCTCGTCCCCTGAAATGTGTCGTAAGGTGGACTCGGGATCCAAAATTTCCAAATATAACCGCTAGAGAAATTTTGGAGAGGTCGCCTAGCTGGCTCAGGGCAGCGGTTTGCTAAACCGCCGGGTGCTGAAAGGTGTCCACGTGAGTTCGAATCTCACCCTCTCCGATTTTAAAAAAGGAGAACAAGAAGAGTGGAAAAAACAGTAAGGGTTTTTCAGAAAAACAAGGTTCAGGAGATCCGGGTCGGTATTACCGAATTTCAGGGCAATGATCTTATAGATATACGTACGTGGTCGCAAAGGCCTAACGCCGAAGAGTACACCCCGACCTCAAAAGGGGTTTCCATAAATGTGAAATTATATCCCCTGCTTAAAGAAGCGGTACTTGCGCTTGAAAAAGAACTGAAAGACGCGAAACTTATCTGATGTCATACCTCGTTTTTGCCCGCAAATGGCGCCCGCAGAATTTTGATGAAATAGTCGGGCAGGAACATATCGCCGCTACGCTGAAGAACGCGATAAAACTTGGCCGCGTGAGCCAGGCATACCTTTTCACGGGCCCGCGCGGCATTGGCAAGACTTCCACGGCAAGGATCTTCGCCAAGGCCCTGAATTGCCAGAAAGGGCCCGCGCCGGAGCCGTGCAATAAATGCGCGAATTGCGCCGAGATCACGAATGCGAACTCTCTCGACGTGATAGAGATAGACGGCGCCTCAAACCGCGGTATTGACGAGATAAGAAGCCTGCGCGAGAACGTAAAACTTTCGCCTGTAAACGGCAAATTCAAGATATACATAATAGATGAGGTGCACCAGATAACAAAGGACGGGTTTAATGCACTTTTAAAGACGCTGGAAGAGCCGCCTCCGCATGTTAAATTCTTTTTTGCCACGACCGAGCCGCACAAGATACCCGCTACGATACTTTCCCGCTGCCAGCGTTTTGATTTCAGAAGGATCTCCACGGCAAAAATAACGGAGAAATTAAAAGAGATAGCCAAGGCCGAAAAAATAAATACCACGGAAAGCGTATTCTTTGAGATAGCCCGGATTAGCGATGGCTCGCTTCGGGACGCGGAATCAATCCTGGACCAGCTTAATTCCTTCTGCGAATCCAAGATCTCCCCGGATGACGTGACAAAGATATTGGGCACCATAGAGGAAGAGACCCTGCTTAGGACAGCGGACCTTATCGCAAAGAAAGACATTACCGGCGCGTTCAAGTTTGTCGATGATATAACAAACGAGGGCAAGGACCTGACCCAGTTCCTTCTGAAATTAATAGAGCATATACGGAACCTCGCCGTATTAAAAGTAAATAAATCTCTTTCGGGTTCGCTCGGCTTTTCGCAGGAAACCACGGACAAATTATCCGGCCAGGCCGCGTTATTCACAATAGAGGACCTGATCTATTTCTTTTATCTTTTTTCCGGCTCATATGAGAATTCAAAGAAAACGGGCCTTATAAGGTTCGCGCTTGAGTTCGCGCTGGTAAAGGCGATAAAAAGGGAAGGGATCGTGCCGATAAGCGAACTGCTGAGCAAGATAGATAAGCTGAAGGCGGGTGCGCCTGAAAAGCCCCTGGCCCCGGCCGCTGTGCCAGGGCAGGCCCCGGCCTGCCAGCAAGAAAAACAATTTATTGCGGCCGCTGTGCTAGGGCAGGCCGCTGCCCCCGCGCATAACGCCGATATCTCTATTTCCGACGTAGAAAAGATCTGGCCCGAAGTGATAAGCAGGATGCACCAGAAAAAAGCGTCTGTGTCCTCATTCCTTGCAGAAGGCGAACCGGCCTCGGTTGAAGCGGGCCTGATAAAAATCGGCCTTCCCAAAATCCACCGGTTCCACAAAGAGATCCTGGAAAAGCCGGAGAACAAAAAAACGATCGAAGGTATCCTGTCCGAACTTCTGCGCGCGAAAGTAAAAACCGATTTTCTCCTGGTGGATAATTTTCAGAAGAAAAATAATGTAACGCTTGGCTCCGCCCAGGACGCCCCTGCCAATGAAGATGCGAACGACCCGCTTGTAAAAGACGCCATGGATGTGTTTAAAGGCGCCAAAATAATAAAGAACAACAATAACAACCACAATTAAAATGGCTAAATCAACGGGCCTGCCGGAATCACTTTCCAAGCTGATAGAGCATTTAAAAAAATTTCCAGGAGTTGGCCCCAAGACAGCGCAGCGCTTCGCATTTTTTATCCTGAAAGCGCCGCCCGCATATGTAAAAGACCTCTCGGATGCCCTGCTTAAGGTAAAAGAGGTGATAAAATTCTGCAGGATATGCAATAATCTGAGCGACAGCGATGTCTGCGCCATTTGCAGCGACACTCAGAGGGACAAGGCCCTTATCTGCGTGGTCGAAGAGCCGAACGACATCATAGCCGTTGAAAAGACAGGCCGGTTCGAAGGACTGTATCACGTATTGCTCGGCGCGCTTTCGCCGCTGGACGGGATCGGCCCGGAAAGCCTTAAGATAAAGGAACTGGTAGTAAGAGTAAAAGAAACAAAACCCCGCGAGGTGATAATTGCCACGAATCCGGATACGGAAGGGGAGATCACTGCCCTGTATCTGGTCAAGGTCCTTAAGCCTTTTGGCGTCAAAGTGACCCGTCTGGGCTACGGCATGCCGGTAGGCGCTGATCTTGAATATGCGGATCAGGCCACTCTGTTAAAGGCCATTGACTCAAGACGGGAATTATGATACGCTGATTAAGTGAAAATTTGTCCCTCGTCACCGGATGAGAACAATAATGACTCGGGACGAATTGCCAATCGTAAACGATAGCAATTCGGAGGGTACTATGAAAATAATGGACGCGATAGGCAAGGGGTTCAGCCTGGCAGGCAGAAATATCGGCTTGTTAGGCATTTTATTTGTATTTAACGCGATCTGGAACATAGTAACGCTTCCTTTTGCGGGAGAGGCGGCAAATGCGGCCGCGCCTAATATAACTCCTCCGCTTGCGGTCGCAGGCTTAGTATTTATCTTTATCAATATCTTTATACAAGGCGGCGTTTTCGGGGTATTAAAGGATGTGCTTGGCTCCGAAGGCAAGGTAAAGCTCGGCGATTTTACCAAATACGGCCAGAAATTCTACCTGAGATTTTTAGGGCTTGGCGCGATCATTATAGGATTTTTGGCAATAGCCGCGCTTATCGCTGGCCTGTTATTCAGTCTGGCCATAGCGATCAAGGCCGTTATCATAAACATAGTAATCGTGATATTGGCGGTCGGGCTGGTGATCGCGGCGCTGTTTTACCTTTCACTGTTGTTTCTTTCGCCATATGTGCTTGTAATAGATGACGCAGGCATATTTAAAGCAATGGCAAGCAGTATGAAATTTACAAAGGCCTGCTATTTAAAAATATCGGGCCTTTTGACCCTGTTGATACTTATAGGGCTGGGTTTGGGTTTTGCAGTGGGCGCCTTGTCCGGGATCATATTTTTGGCGCTTAAAGGTGCGACATTCCAGATCGCCACAGGCATAATCTCAAGCGCGGTCAACGCGTATATCACGGTAATCATAAGCGCCGCTCTTATGAGCTATTACGCCGCCCTTTCAGGCGCGGGCCAGCAAAAGAAAGAAACCGAACTTTCGGCGCAGGCTTGATATAGACGAATTCCTCGGTAAATTGCAGAAATAAATCCGTTCTTTTATAATTCCCCTGTAGCTCAGCTGGCCTCCGGCCCTACGGGCCGTAGGCCCGGAGGGTAGAGCACGTGGATACGTACTATGTGTATGTTTTAAGAAGTAAAAAAGACAATAAGTTCTATACTGGTCATACACAAGATTTAGATAACAGATTGCTGGAACATAACGAGGGTAAAGTAAAATCAACTCGGCACCGAAAGCCTTT
>JAPLLL010000116.1:12354-17266 GCA_026387595.1 Candidatus Omnitrophota bacterium | reverse complement strand
GCGTTCCCTCTCTATATAATCCACTATTGAAAGCAGTTCTTCGTTATTACCAATTTAGCTCACTTCTCCTTAAAATTAATCTCCAGGCGGGCCTTGGAGATCTTATCCATCGGAACACATCTTTGGGCAGCGCGCCCCGTAAGCTCTATGATAACCGCGCTGCCGTCGCATGAAATAACCTTGCCTATATGTTCCCGTTTATCCTCAACAGGGCCGTATGTATTGATCCGTATCAATTTCCCTGTTGCCCATTCAAAATCTTTTTTTGTTTTAAGTGCCCTGTCCAGACCCGGTGAAGCCACTTCCAGCAGATACCGCTCATTTATAATATTTTCCTTATCTATGAGCTCCCCCACCTGTTCGTTCACGCAACCGCATTCGTCTATGGTAATGCCGCCTTTTTTGTCCAAAACAAGGCTTAATACCATATCAGGCCCGCGGCGCTTATAGCTTATATCCACAAGCTCTATACCCTTGTCCTGCAACAAGTTACAAATAAGTTTATTTACCTTTTCCGTTATAGCGCACATGGACGAAAAAAAAATGGGTATCTCTACCCACTATTCTCCTTTAAAAATAGTAATATATTTATACTACAATCCTATATCTGTGTCAAGGAAATTTTTGCCCCTTGCATCTGGCCGGCCTGCGAGACCGCTGCATATGGAATTCGCGGATAAAAACCATGTATTTTTTCATCAGCTATCAAAAGTTTTGCCAGCTCGGCCGGGGTGTGGCCATTGGATAATATTTTACGAAGATACGCAAAATCTATCTGCGCAAATCCGTTCTTACGTAAAAAATAATTCGTCAGGAACCATGCGCATCTTGCAGATGCTTCGGCTGAATACATCGGTCTCCTGCCGAGAGGGCTGTCAAAACCGCGGTTTTTCTGTATAAGACTAAAAAACGACGGCGAAAGCATATAAGCATAAATACACCCGGAGATCCTGGCAACCTGTTCGCCTCTGGTCATAGCTGTATCAGCACCGCTTTTTATCGAGGCATTAGCAAGGCCAATAACCCCTCTTTCAAGCTCAGTTAAAAGATCACGCAAGAGAGGCTCTTTCTCCAGGAATTCGGTCTTTGTTACGTCGATCCCTGCAAGCGTTCCGGCGCGCAATTCATGTATACCCTGCGGTTCCGCTCCTTCCTGATTCAACAGGCTGTACAATGTCGCGATGTGCCCCCATGTAATTTCTTCCGCAGAAAGCACTTCATTATTGAAATATCGCAGTGCTTCCCGCACGCCGTGGGGAGCCGCACCCAGAGATTCCTCGGTTATAATATTGCCGGTTGCGGCCGGCACAGCATAGAACATCTCTTGCGGTGCCGCTCTAAGCGGCGCCATATTCTTATAGGAACCCTCGGCTTTCAGTGTCAGGTCGCGTATTGGCACTCTTAAGGCGAACCATGTCCTCCCGTGAGGTTTCTCGGATATGCTTTCATCAAGCCGCGCGCCCGGCCCAATATCGGGCAAAAGTTGGTTCCGGAGCATATCAAGTTGTTTTCCCGCGGAGCCGAAATATATATTGCGCCCGCTGTCAAACACAAGTTTTTTACGCTCCGGCCCTGCCGCCATACTACCCATCCCGTTGTCCGTAACGGTAATTACAAAATTACCCAGGCCGTCTATCCCGAAAGAGACGGCGACCGCGCCCCTGTACTTTTCCAAAAAACCACCGGCCGGATGAACCTCGTAGGTTGATGCTACGGCATCAAAGGCGTTTTCCAGTAGAGTCTTTACTGCGCGCGTAAGTGCATCGTGCTGTTTTCCGTATCTTCCCAGCCCTCCGGAATTTACCGGAAGATTTGCCAGAAGATCGTTAACTGTTTCTGAAAACTTGGCTCTGGCAGTCCGCCAAGATTGATAGTCCGCACCGTTTATTTGCGCGGGAAACGGAGGCATCGGGACTCCAAATTCAAACAAGATTCGCTCGCCCTCGCCCACTGCCCTTATGAACTCCTCTGTCTTTTGTCTAAGCGCGGGCGTTGAAGTGAGATTTAATTCGGCGATATAGTCAGGCGGCACAAACGGAAACCAAGCCTCCATAGTCCCCGTAAAAACACCCGATGCGGTATCGCCACTGGCAAAGTGGTGCGCCTCTGACGGATTAGGAATAAGCACCCGTTCTCTCGGAAGTATTCCACCCTCTTCTATGGGCAAGGTCAATAGCGCCTTCCTGAATCTGCGGTTAGCCAATATCTCCTGGAACCATTGAGGCGTAGGCCCTTCTTCGCCAGGCTTAAAATCTGGCTTTACCAATGCGTCTTCAAGTGGCTTGTAGGAACCAAGGATCGTTTTTGCAATACGCCACCAGTACCGGTCTGCGGGAGGAACATCATTCTCATTATCCACCCTCAGTCTTTCCTCTGCCTCCCACGGCTTCATAGGCACCGGCTTGCCTGTCCTCATATCCCATATCTCAAGGTCTATGGCGCCGCCTGAGAGGTGGGGCGCCCTTTCGTCCGGGTTTGAAAACTGCCTGTCTGCTGCGTCAATAATCTTTCGCAAGTCTGCATCGAATGCCTGAAAATTAACGCCTGCAAAAAGAGGCTCATCAGCGTTAAATAACGGCGGCACTGTCTGCGACCGCGCCGCAGAAACAAATCTTTGATAATCGCCCATGACTCCTCTTTCCTGGAGCCAGGCATCGGCCATAAGTAACGTCTTCACAATAGCCCATCTCAGAGAAGTCCCGCCCGGCCTTTTGCAGCACAAACCGTATTCGGCTGCGTTGACTAACTCGCTATCTGAGGGCTCCGGAGCATTCACGTACAGGACCTGGCTTCTTATCGCTTCGGTAGCGGACACGCCCCATGGAAGATCCTGCACGGGTGTTAACCGCCATGTTCTGATAAACCGATCCCCTCTCCAATCCGCCACGGCATATTGTCCCGGCTGCCTCATCCCCAACAGGGCAGGCTCGGAGCCGCGTTTTATCCGGCTGTGCAAGATTCTCGCAAAAATATAAGGAGAGGCAAGATGTCGTGTCAGGGTGTCTATTGCGGGTTCGGCAGCGGTGTCTCTATCTCCCATCTGCGATAACACCAAGTCTGCCTCGCGACTCATCGAACTAACAGGTATATGTTCGCCCGCTTCATAACAAAAACCGCGGTAAATAGCCCCTTTAATAAGCCCTTCTGCCAATGCCGGATTTTCGCGCGCGATGGCAAGAAGCTCTTTATTTATCGCCAGAACGGCCTTATGCGGCTGCCGCTGGGGGTAATATTCAAACAGATCAAGAGAATCTGTTTCGCTGATAAGCGCTAACCGCATAATACAGCGTTTGCATGCCTCATGCATGCTGGGATGATGCGAATTTAAAAACGTCTGTACGGTATTCCCGCCGATACTGTTTAGGAGTTGGGCCAAGTCTGGATTTGTTGAGGGGTCTTCGATCTGAACGATCGGCATTCGCAATGTGCCTTTCATCGGTACTGGCAGAGCAGCCCAATGAAGGGTTGGCTGCGACGCAATCATTTCTGCCTGTTTTGCATTAAACTCGACTCGAAGCGGCCACTGTTCTGGCGGCTTCAGTCTGAGCAGCTCGAAATGCTTTACGCTGCTTTCCGTTTCGGTACTGCGTCGTTCTTCAAGCGCCATCGGCCGCAGGCTAGAATAGCCATGAGGCGCGGACCAGCAAACTTGTTGCCACATGAACACAAAAATCAATATTATTGAAATCGTTTTTTTCTTCATGTTAAATATTCTCCAAGCAGCCCCTTTGCGTCTGTAGAGCGCCTGCAACATCCCGCGAAGTGGGAGGATTCCCGTGTCTAATCGCCGCGGTATTAATACCGTTAAACAGATCTTCAACTGCTCTGGCTTGTAATCTTTCATCTATATATTTTTTCGCAACCAACGCAGCAAGTTGTCGCGTCTTGGCTCCCGGTACCGCTTCTCTGATATCTATGCTTGCGCACAATTTAACAAAAGTATCTTTATGCACCCTTAGCAGCCTTGTCTGGCCTTCGGCAACAACTGTCTTGTTCCTGGGCGGGTTCACCGCTGTTGCGAAAAGTTCTCTCAGGAATTTTTTATTATCCTCTGTCGCGTTTTTACCGCGGCAGGCCTGTTCGGCTTCATCGTCCCATTGCGTTATTTCCCAGATATAATGTTTTTCACCGCCTATCATCTCTTCTTTTATGAGACCGGGGATACCGCCGTCAAGCAGCCTGCGAAGCGCTGCCCTGTTCCTTTTTTCCCTTATGGTAAGCCCGGATTCTATTTTTATCATAGCCGGGTCTATTTCTTTGCGCATTATCGCCATTTCCCCTATGATACTGCCCGGTTTAATATCCACCGGCACTCCCACTACATTTATCTTGCCCTCAAGCAGTACATAGACATAGGGATCTTCTTCGGGAGAATTTCCTTCGCCGTATATAACTGCGCCTTCTTCCAAAACTATCTCATGGCCTGATACGGCAAAACGCCGGCATGCCTCCGGCGTGAGCTTCCAGAGTTGCGGGATCGCATTCAAGCGGGAAAGCTCTTCTGCCAATCTTTGCACATAAATCTCCCTGCCGGTCCTTGTCTCTATTTTTACAGGCTCAAATGCATTGAGCCTTAAAAGGTCCTTATGGGCCTGTTGGAAAGCCGAGTGTACCGTAAGAATGCGGCCCGCAGCAGCCAGTTCCGGGAATGTACCTGCGAGCTGGTCAGGGGTTATGTGTATGGGCGGAACGCCGTTCTCGGCTATAAGTATATCCACGTCTTTGCCCCCGAAAAATTCGACAAATTCATTATAGTAGGGGTCCGTCTTGAGCGGCATAACTGAATCAACAAGGTATGCTACCGTGCCCGAAGGCGTCTTTATTTTGAATCCGTATGTTGGAAGCGGATGCTTGTGCGTCCTGGCCAGTGTCATTTCCACGCCATTAAATTCCTTTATACCGCTGAAATTAA
>JAPLLL010000116.1:5570-12263 GCA_026387595.1 Candidatus Omnitrophota bacterium | reverse complement strand
CCCTTGATCTCGGTATCCACCCGCGGGAACATATCCTCAAAATCCTTACGGGAAACCCCGGTCATAACGCTCATCTGGTCATACGCCTGTTCATACACCACTTTTGCCGCGATTATCTTCATTTTTGTTACAGGCTGTCCAAGGGCCTTGTTGCGCATATTGGAGTAGAACAGGTCTACGAGCCCGCCGAAATGATCGATATGCACATGTGAAAGATAGACCGCGCCCACTTTTTCGGTCAGCTTAAGCCGTTCAAGGTTCCTCCAAGTCTGGGCAGACATATCGGTTATCATAAGTTTGCCGTTGATCGTGATCCCAAAATTCGTATAATCCTGTTTGCCTTTTGCGCTGAACGTCGTCGGATCGGCAGTGCCGAAAGGCACAATCCGGTTCCCGCTTTCTTGTAACGCATGCTCCAATGCCACGGCCTGATTGGGTTTCCAGTTTTGCCAGAACGGTTCGCCTGCAGTGTTTAGTTTCTCCCTGTCTATCCTGTACGTCCTGCCGTCTTCGACAAGGTAGCAGAATTTTCCATCCCTGGATAAAGAAATTTCGAGTTCTTTGGCAGGTTTACCGGTTTCATCAACACCTTTCTGGATCACGGCCTTAGCGCCCTTACCCAACACTTTTATGTCTACAAAGGCGCCTATCAACTCATCAATATATTCTTCCGTGTCAGTGCGCATGTTCCCCTGCGCGTCAAAAAACCGCTCAAAACGGGATACGTCATATCCTGCCCGTTTTATGCCTTCTCGCGTAAATAATCCGTGCAGTCCGAACTGCGGGACTTTGAAGTGGAACGACCTGTTCTTCGCAAATTCCTCAGCGAGCCGTTTCCGGGTCGGTTCGTCGTAACCTTCCAGCCATTTACTGTAAATTTCGCTGCTTCTGCCTATGAAGGCATCCTTGATGATCTCTATGATATTTTTTCTTTTCGCTTCTTCGTCGATTATAACGGTAAGTTTGCCGTTTACAGTGCCTTCCAGCAGTATATCAGTATTAAATCCCATCTTCTTTACCTTGGCCCTGAATGCCGTTATATCTTTTTCGGCCTTTGCCGCAAGCAGGTCTTTGTACTCCTTGGCCAGGCCCATCGATTCAAAAAACAGCCGTTGAAAAAGCAGGTTTTCTATCTCGCTGCTATTGTAATTGGGGTCAAGATTCGCGAATACTATGTCAGGCTGGCTCCAGCCTTCGGAGGCGCATTCTATATTTTGCCGTTGGTGCGGGTTGTAAGACACAACAAATCCGTTTTTCGTCTTAAAGGTCCCGGAAGTATTGTTTATCTTTTCGCTGTTAACGGGCCTTGTCCTTAGTTGCGGAATTGCAGTGACAGTTACGGGCGGCAGATTAGCCGGCCTTTCACCAAACGCCAATGGTCGTAAAAAACAGCTGCTGGCGCCGGCCCATACAGGCTGACTTGTGATCAATCCAAGGCACAATATAATACTGATAGTTGTTCTCATAATAGTATCGTTATCTGTAATTATTAAAACTATTTACCAATAAGATAAAAAAAATGATTTACTCTCACTACACATAATTATACCATATCCTTAGTTAAAGTCAAATGAAATAAACTAACTTTTTTATAATTTAACTCTACGGGTTAATAACACGAAAGGGGAATTCTATTGCCAGCCGATTTTACATCTGTAGTTCGCAGCTGAGCCTCCCCCTGGTGTACGCGTAAAAATAATACGTGCATAGTATCTATACCACCCGTTGCCCATAGATTGGCCTGGCTGGCCTTTGGTGGTTGTGGGCTCTTGAGAATATCCGACAAAATACCAGTGCGTATGAGTGGGGAGGTCTGGAACAGAGATTGAGCCAGTCGCCAAATCTTGTGCTATCGCAACGCCGTACCGTTGACCTATGCCGTCATCATTATCCCACGACACAGCTCCAAGATCCAGCGAAGGGTCATACTCATATAAAAAATATTTTGTGTCTATGTCTTTTGGATTGGATGAATTTTGCTTGCCCGGGATCTTTACGTCCAAAACATCAGTTATTAATACATCACTTCCTAGCGGGAAATGGCCTGTCTCAACGTAATATCGCCATATCGAATCTGAAAGTGCTCTCAGATTCCTCATTGCCTCTACGCCGGCCGCCCGAGCTTTCATTTGCTCATATTGGTTAAGAGCCAGCGAAGCCAGGATACCAATGATAACGATAACTATTAACAGCTCAATCAGGGTAAAGGCTTTTTTTAGGATATATTTTCTCATGCGAGCCTATTTATCACGAGCCCAGACAGCAGTTTCGGATAAAAATAAGTCGACTTGTGGGGCATGCGGTCCCCGACTTTTGCAACATCGCTTACCTGCACAACCTTGGTAGGGTTTAAAAAGAACGCGGCTTCAAAGCCGCCTTTTTTGACTTTAGCAGTTGCAAATGACGGATCCCTTGTATAAACAATGTACTCCTCTTTGCTTATTTTTTCCTTAAGGCCCAGGATATCGTTAAAGACCAGCTCGTGCAGTATTGACACGTCCAGTTTTTTCCACGCGCCTGAATGATCGGCCTTTATCGCCTTGTCCGGATTTACGCCCTTTTTAAGCGTAAAAACGTAAAACTTTTTATCGCTCAGGTAAACGCCGAAGCCGTATCCGCCTTTCTTAGGCGCAGACATTCTTTTAAACATTTCCTTTTGCGATGAAACCGGCTTCACATCAAAATACAAAGAGAGTTTTTTTAAGAAGCCGCTGATGTCCATGCCCAGGTTTTTCAGCAGGCGGTGCGTCGCAAGTATCGTGAGGCCGTCCTGGTTTATCGGGGCAAAATAGGTCATCACGTAATTATGGCCACCGGGACCTTCACCCATCTCGGCGCGGTACATGCCTGCAACCTCGCACCTGTGATGGCCGTCGGCAATAAATACGTCCTTATCGGCAAGCGCGTTCTGTATTTTAGCGATCGCCTTTACATCATCAAGCCGCCAGAGTTTGTGGACAACGCCTTCATGACGCATTGTAAAAAGGGGTTTCTTTTTAAAAACGCCTTTTAAAACCGCTGTGATCTTTTTGCCGTCGTCGTTAAAAAGCGTGTAAATAGGGCTTATGTTCGCCTTTACCCGGCGCAGAAGATTCAGCCTGTCCTGCTTCGGCTTGGCAAAGGTATTTTCGTGCGGCTTAACACTGCTGTTTTCCGGGTCCTCGATCTTCATGCGGCCGAGAAAACCTATACTTGTAAGTTTCTTTGAGCCCGCAGCATACTGCTGCGCATAGACATAAAGCGCAGGCGTATCGTCCTGGATAAGCGCCTTTTCGTCCAGCCATTGCCTGAAGAAGCCCGCGGCCCTGGTATATTTATTGGACAGGTCGGTATCACCTGCCTCTTCCTTGCCGAGCTCAATGCGCACAATGTTATGCTCATCGAGTTTATAAAGTTCATCCTGCATTTTCGGCGGGATAATGTCATACGGCGGGGCGACAGCTTTCGCGATCTTAATTTTCTTGGGATTGTAGATCACTCCGCGGAACGCTTCGATCTTCGGCATTTATATCGTCCTTATTTCTTTTTTGTGTCGGACTTCGGGCAGGACGAACATTCTTTCTTGGAGCCTGCGCTGCCGCATCTTTTGTAGTCGTTGGCGTAAAAACCGCTTCCTTTAAAGATGAGGCCGCCGCCCGCGCTTATTAAACGCTTGGCCTTGTCCTTGCCGCATTTCGGGCATTTCTTGATCGGCACGGCCGTCATTTGCTGAGACAGCTCGAACTTGTGTCCGCAACCCTGGCATTCGTACTCGTATGTAGGCATAAGTCCTTTCGTTATTTTCCGCCGGAGGCGGATCTGCCTTCGGCAGAGAATGTTTTCTTAATTTTTTCGGTAAAACTTTCCTTATTCACTGCCTCGCCTGAGGCCCTTGCGAATTCTTCTATCGATTTCCGCTGTTCAGCCGTGAGCCGTGACGGGATCTCCACATCTACCCTGACAAGTTCATCGCCTGTACCTCTGTTGTGCAGGTCGGGTATGCCTTTTTCTCGGAGGCGGAATATCTTTCCGCTCTGCGTGCCGGCGGGGATCTTCATCTTTACGTGTCCGTCAAGCGTCGGCACTTCTATTTCAGCGCCAAGCACGGCCTTGCTAAGGCTTATAGTAACTGATGTTACAATATCGTTTCCATGCCTTTCAAAAACAGGATGGGGATGGACCTCTATCACAACATACAGGTCGCCGTGGCCCGCAGGGCCTGCCTCGCCCTCGCCGCGCACCCTGAGCTGCGAATCCGTATCAACGCCTGCCGGCACCTTGACTTTGATCTTACGCGTTACCTTTGTCCTGCCGCCGCCCTTGCAATCCGGGCAGGGCGTTTGTATGACCTCGCCCTGGCCGCGGCAGCGGGGACAAGTCTGCGCAAGCTGGAAATATCCTTTTGATACTACGGTGCGTCCGGCCCCCCTGCACTGCGGGCAGGTTGTCTTTTTCGTGCCGGGTTTTGCACCGCTGCCCGAGCATGTCTGGCACACCTCATAGCGCGGGACAGTCACGGTTTTTTCTGTTCCCTTTGCGGCTTCCTCTAACGTTATGTCCATGGCTATCTGAAGGTCCCTGCCATGGTTTGACCTTGAACGCCTTGAGCGGCCCGCGCCGCCGAATATATCAAAGCCAAGGTCGCCGAATATCTCATCCAGCAACCCGCCGCCGAAACCAAAATCACCAAGGCCCTCAAAAATGCTGCTGAAATCCGCGCCCTTAAAAATATCTTCGTATGCGTATTTCTGATCTATTCCTGAATGGCCGTACTGGTCATAAAGAGAGCGTTTCTGCGAATCGGAAAGAACTGCGTATGCCTCGGAGATCTCCTTGAACTTCTCCTCGGCCTCTTTTTTCTGCTCATGCGGCACCCTGTCAGGGTGGTGCTGCAGCGCAAGCTCACGATAAGCCTTTTTTATCTCATCAAGGCTTGCGTTCTTTTTTACTCCCAGAATTTCGTAATAATCCCTTTTTGTAGACATTGATTATGCTTGCAACCATTCGTTGCGGTCGCTACTAAGTGTAGTTACTACCACTCCTACGGGGACAGGTTCCTTAGCTTCTGTGTATTATTCGGGTCGGAACCAGTCCCGACTGTAAATTTAGGTCTCTTCTTTGTATTCCGCGTCGATTATATCGTCGCCTTTTTTTCCGTCGGAGGCGGATCCGCCTTCGGCGGACTTGCCTTCCTGCTGCTCAGGGCCCGGGCCCTGCTGGCTGCCGGCGCCTGCGCCTTGTTTTTGTTTCGCAGCCGCCTGCTTGTATATCTCTTACGCCAGTTTATGCGAGACCTTTGTAAGGTCTTCCATGCTCTTTTTTATCCGGTCTACATTCTTGTCCTTTATGGCCGATTTAAGGTCGTTGATACGGGCCTCTATATCGGCCCGTTCGGACTGGCTTACCTTATCCCCGAAATCCTTAAGCGACTTCTCGGTCGAATAGACAAGTGTGTCTGCCTGGTTAGTGACTTCGACCTCTTCTTTTTTCTTTGCATCATCAGCCGCGAACCTTTCCGCATCCTTAACCATCTTTTCGATCTCTTTTTTTGAGAGTTTTTTCGGCGCAGTGATCTTTATCGACTGTTCTTTGCCTGTGCCGAGGTCCTTTGCGGATACATGCACGATGCCGTTTGCGTCGATATCGAATGCGACCTCTATCTGCGGAACACCGCGCGGCGCGGCAGGTATGCCGACCAGGTCGAACCTGCCAAGCTCCACGTTATCATTTGCCATGGGCCGCTCGCCCTGCAGCACGCGCACCGTGACCGCTGTCTGATTGTCCGCAGCGGTAGAGAATATCTGGCTCTTCTTTGTCGGTATCGTCGTGTTCCGCTCGATAAGTTTCGTGCTGACCCCGCCCAGCGTCTCTATCCCGAGCGAAAGCGGAGTTACGTCCAGGAGCAGAACATCTTTCATGTCGCCTTTTATGATAGCCGCCTGGATAGCGGCGCCCAGCGCAACGCATTCCATCGGATCAACTCCGCGTTCGATCTTCTTACCGACATAATCCTCTACGAATTTCTGCACTATCGGCATCCTTGTCGGGCCGCCGACCATTATTATCCTGTCAATGTCGCGGGCAGTTAATTTCGCGTCGGAAAGCGCCTGTTCCATAGGATGTTTGCACCTGTCGATGATAGGCATTATCAGGTCATCAAGCTTTGCCCGGCTGATGGACATTGTCAGATGTTTCGGCCCTGTGGAATCAGCGGTTATAAAAGGAAGGTTTATGTCTGTCGTAAGCGTTGACGAGAGCTCTATCTTCGCTTTTTCCGCCCCTTCGCGCAGCCTTTGCACGGCCATCTTGTCGTTTTTAAGCTCAATACCTGTTTCGCGCTTGAACTGATTGGCGATATATTCGATAAGGGTGTTGTCCATATCTGTTCCGCCCAGCTGCGTATCGCCTGAAGTGGATTTTACCTCAAATACGCCCTGAGCCATTTCCATGACCGTGACGTCAAGCGTTCCGCCGCCCAGGTCAAACACCATGATCTTTTGTTCTTTCTGCGATTTCTCTAAGCCGTACGCAAGGCACGCTGCCGTGGGCTCGTTTATTATCCTTAATACCTTGAGTCCCGCTATTTCGCCTGCGTCTTTTGTGGCGGTCCTCTGGTTGTCATTAAAATACGCGGGGCAGGTAATAACCACTTCCTCTATCTTATCCCCCAGATACGCCTCTGCGTCCTGTTTTATCTTCTGCAGGATGAACGCG
>JAPLLL010000116.1:0-5546 GCA_026387595.1 Candidatus Omnitrophota bacterium | reverse complement strand
TCTGCTGCGGCGTGTATTCCTTGCCGAAGATCTTGAACTTATGGTCACTGCCCATCTTGCGCTTCGCGGCCTGGATGGTGCCTTCCGGGTTAACGGCAGCCTGCCGTCTGGCCGGTTCGCCGACCAGGTGCTGGCCGTCCTTTAAAAATGCGACGTATGACGGAAATGCCTTGCCGCTTGCGACCCCTGCCCCTTCCGCGGAAGGGATTATCACCGGCCGGCCGGCTTCCATATAAGCCGCAGCTGAATTTGACGTACCTAAATCAATCCCGATTATCTTTGCCATATTTTATCCTCCCAAATTTTTCGCAGAAAAATTTGATCCCGAGCAGCTTCTGCGACTGTTACTCTGCTGCGAGGGACTTCTTTGAGACCTTAACCCTTGCGGGCCGGATTATTTTTCCGTTCAACTCATATCCCGGCTGTAGTTCCTCTACAACCGTATCCGCGGGCTTATCCTCGCAAACCGCGAATTCCATCGCTTCGTGTTTATGCGGGTCGAAGGGCTGCCCGACAGCTTCTATTTTCTTGACGCCCTTTTCCTTTAAAAATTCCTGCACCTGCTTCAGGATCATTTCAACGCCCTGGTGCAGGGCCTTGAAATCCTGTGTCTGGTCAGCCGCCTGGAACGCGCGTTCAAAATTGTCCACGATCTGAAGAAGTTCCAGGATAAAGACCTCGCTTGAATATTTTATAAGGTCCTCCCGTTCCTTCCTGGCGCGTTTTTTGTAATTCTCAAACTCGGCGCCCAGCCTTAGGAATTTATCCTCAAGCTGTTCATAGGCAACCTCTTTGCCCTGAACCTCAGGTTGTTTTTCTTTTTCCTGTTTTTTTTCTTCGCCCATGTTTATTCCACAAGCCCGCTTAGGATCTTGCTCACGACGTCAGAAACATAATTTACAACAGGTATCAGGTGGTCATATTCCATTCTTGTGGGCCCGATAATGCCGAGCCGGCCTACCAGCTCATCCTTGATCCTGTAACCGGAAGTAAGTATGGTGCAGTCCCGCATGTATGGAAATTTGTTTTCCTTGCCTATGTGGATCCTGATACCGCTTTCCCCGAGGTCCTGTTCTATCAGTTTTGAAAGTACACTTTTATCCTCAAACACTTCCCGGATGAGCCGGGCGATCTCTTTTCCCTCGAACTCAGGCTGGGCCAACAGGTACGAGGTGCCCTCAAGATATAATTCGCTCTCCCGGTGCAGGTTCAGGATCGATTCGATGATGTCCGAGGTCTTTTCGATAACCAGCTGAAAGGAATCCCGCTCCTGTTTGATGCGCTTCAACAGCATATTTTTTATGCCTGTCAGGGAAAGTCCGTAGCATTCGCTGTTTAATAAATTTGTGATAACGGCCGCATCGCCGGCCAGGTCTTCTTTGGTATCCGCGATGAAATTCTCCACTACACCGGCCGAGGTGACAAGCACAACCAGTATTTTCTTTTTACCGACCGATATAAGCTCTATGTGCTTAAAGGTGGAATCTTCGCCCTTGGGGAACAATACCACCCCGGTCTGGTGCGTAATAGCGGAAAGTATCTCTGCGGTCTTCTTAATAAGGTCATTTATGCTTTTACGCCTGATCTTATACTCTTCCTCTATGTGTCTTGCTTCGTCTTTCGGTATGCTTCTTAAGCGCGTAAACGATTCAACGTAACGGCGGTATCCTTTATCAGTGGGTACGCGTCCGGCAGAGGTATGGGGGTGGGTAATATACCCGAATTCTTCCAGGTCAGCCATTACGTTTCGCACTGTAGCGCTTGAAAGGCCCATCTTTTTTGAAACGGTCCTTGATCCTATAGGCGAAGCGGTATTCACATAGGAGGAGATTATTATCTCCAATATCTTATTTTGTCTTTCCTTGAAATCTTTCAGGGACATATGGACATATCCTTTGAACAATTTAGCACTCTATTAATAAGAGTGCTAATGTGTTATTTTAGCATAGAGCCGGTTCTTGTCAAGTATTTTTAAGGGCTTTTGTTATGCGTTCCTTCACCTTGAGAGGCACCTGCGCCCTTATAATGATATCCTGGGCCCTATAATCCCTGGACAAGACGCTTCCCTTCTCGTATATCATGTTTAAAAGGTCCATCCTTGCCTGCGGTATCCTGAACTCAACCGTCTCAACCAGCCCTGAAAGCTGGAGCGTTATCCTGTCGATCAGCTCCTCAAAATTGGTCTTGCGCAGGGCCGAGATAGGCACGGCGTTATCAAATATCTTTTTTAACCTGCCTACGGTCACTTCCTCTATCTTATCTATTTTATTCAGCACTGTGATGATCGGCTTTTGAGGTCCGCGTCAACAACCTCTTCAAGCGTGGCCTTAAAAGACTCTATCAGGTGGTGCGGCAGGTCATTCAGGAAGCCTACGGTATCCACAAAAAGCACCCGCTGGTTGTTGGGAAGCGCAAACTGCCTGATCGTAGGATCAAGCGTGCTGAACAACCGGTCCTCGGCAATGACATTCGCCTGGGTAAGTGAGTTCAAAAGCGTGGATTTGCCCGCGTTGGTATAGCCTATTATGGCGATGCTGGGCACAGGTATCTTCTGCCTGGACTTGCCGCGCATCTTTCTTTGTTTCGTAAGCCGGCCAAGATCGCGCTTGAGCTTTGCTATCCTGTCACGGATCCTGCGGCGGTCTACTTCCAGCTTCGTTTCCCCGGGGCCGCGCGTTCCTATGCCTCCGCCGAGCCTGGAAAGCTCGACGCCTTTGCCGGGCAGCCGCGGCAATAGATATGAGAGCTGCGCCAGTTCAACCTGGACCTTGCCCTCGTTCGACCTGGCGCGCCGGGCGAAGATATCAAGTATAAGCTGCGTGCGGTCCAGCGTCTTTACGCCCAGCGCCGCTTCCAGATTCTTCTGCTGCGTAGGCGAAAGATCGTTGTTAAATATAACCGCATCCAGATTTTCTTTCTGCACAATAAAGGCAAGCTCTTCTGTCTTGCCCTTTCCGATAAAATGGCCCGGTGATACTTTTTTTAGCGGGCATATGACTTCTTCGTGGACGCGGCCGCCTGCGGATTGTACTAGCTCGCGCAGTTCCTGCGCGCGGTCTTCCGCGCTCCAGCCGGTGCGGTCATTCGTGTATGCGGTGACTAATAATATCTTTTCCATTTTATCCTCTTGTCCGCCTTAAACCAGGTAAGCTGCCTCTTGGCGTAATGCCTTGTATTTTTTTTTATCTCTTCCTTTAATCCTTCAAGCGTCTTTATATTATTTTTAAAATACTCAGCCGCTTCCCTGTAGCCTATCGCCTGGGCCGCGGTCATACTTAATTTCTTTTTCAGTATCCCGCGCGCCTCATCCAAAAAACCGTCCTCAAACATTTTCTCAACACGGCGGTTTATCCTGTCATAAAGTTCATGCCTCGGCCTTGGAATACCGATTATTTTTATGCTGTATTTATCCGACAGCGGCTTTGTCTTTGGTTTTAATTCGGATTTTGTTTTTTTGGCCGTGTAATATATCTCAAGCGCCCTTACCAATTTTTTCCTGTCGTTCGGATGGATCTTTTCTGCTGCCTGCGGGTCTATTTTTTCCAATTTTGCGTGCAGATCCTTTATTTTATATAGTTTACGCCGCAGCCTTTCGTTTTTGGGCGGGCTCGGGAATAGGCCGTCTATCAGCGCCTTCATGTACAGGCCCGTGCCGCCCACAAAAAGCGGGACCTTGCCCCTCTTGTGAATTTGCTTAATGAGCCGCAACGCCCTTCTGCGAAAATCAGCGGCGCTAAATTCCTTATCCGGCGCAAGTATGTCTATCATGTGGTGCGGGATCTTTTTTCGCAGCGCGGGCGGGGGTTTCTGCGTACCTATGTCCATGCCCTTGTAGACCTGCATGGAATCGCATGAGATTATCTCTGCGCCTATCTTTTTGGCCAGGGAAATGCTTATTTTGGTCTTGCCTGAAGCGGTAGGGCCAACAAGAAAGATTATTTTATTTTTCCGGGGATACGCGCGCGGGATAGCCTGCATTCTTTAATTTGACCTTTACGGCTTCTGCCTCTTCTTTTGAATTAAAACGGCCCGCCTTTACGCGGTACCTGGGCTCTTCCACGCCCGGAGATTCGACAATATAAGCGTCAAAACCTATGCTTACCAGTTTTTCGCAGAACCTGTCAGTATTTCTTTTACTGTTAAAACAGCCGGCCTGCACGGAATAGCTTTTGGGTTCCTCGGTTTTTAACTGCGCCTCAAAACTGAACGGGAATTCTCTTTTTAACCTGCTCAGGTACTGCTGGGCCTCTTCTTCGCGGCCCTGCTGATGGGAGATCTCATATAATCTGTAATATACAATGCTGCCCACTTCTGTGGGCGGGTATCTCCCAAGGATCTCTTTATACGCGCCGGCTGCCTCATCCAATTTATCATCCAGAAAATACGAATCGGCAATGCCGAGTGAGGCATCGCGTTTCAAATCGTCCCCTGCCGCGCCTGAAATGGTAACATCGTTAAAATATGAGCGCGCTTCCAAAAAGCGGTTCAGCTTGAGGCAGCTCAGGCCCATAAGATACATGATCTGCAGCTTCAGGCCCTGCGCGGGCTTATACTCAAGAAGCTTCTGACAGCTCCTGAACGTTGCCTCGTATTCGCCCTTGAGGAAACATTCGTTCGGATAATCCAGCAGTTTTGCATCATCTTTTTTTACGATAACTGCTTTCTTGCGCTCAATCTGCCTGGGGTGGTCAAATATATCCAGCTCTGCCCGCGCCGGCATAGATACACACAGCATGATCACGACAAGAACAGCCTTGATAAAATCCAGAAGCGCTTTATGCCTTCTTTCCTTTTCGGCCTTCGGCACATCGTCCGCGTAATGCTCTGCTTGCGTATGCGGCCGTGGCGAATATTTGAAGATATATGCGGCGTCAAAACCGGCCTCTTTCATCAGATCGTGCGTCTGCTGAAAATCCTCTGAGGATTCAGTGGGAAACCCGACTATTATATCGGTTGTTATCGTCCCGGCCGGCATTTCTTTGCGGTAGGCTTTTACAAGGTCCAGATATTTTTTTTTCGTGTAACCCCGGTTCATAAGCTCAAGTATCCTGTCAGAGCCCGACTGCACAGGCAGATGCAGGTTTTTCTTAAGCTTATCGCATTCAGCCATTATTTTAAACAACTCTACGGAGGTATCTTTCGGATGCGAAGTAACAAAAGTAAATTCTTTTAATCCTTTGGTTTCATTTATTAGTTTCAATAATTTTATAAAATTGACTGGCAACTGGCAACTGGCGGCTGGCGACTGATATGCGTTAACATTCTGGCCTAACAGCGTTATCTTGTTTATTCCTTTTTTAACGGCTTCCTCTATTTCATTAATTATATCCTTTGGGGCGCGATTATGCAATTCTCCCCTGACAAAAGGCACAACGCAGTAGGAGCAATAATTCGAGCACCCCTCTGAGATCACCACATAAGCATGGTCTTTATCTTCATAAAAACCGGTGTGATATATTTCTTCGGGCCGTTCCCTGCTTTCCGTTTCCCAGATCTTGGTCTTAAATAATTCAGAATCTGAAACTTCCGATATTATCTTTGGAATT
>JAPLLL010000058.1 GCA_026387595.1 Candidatus Omnitrophota bacterium | reverse complement strand
GCATCTTTATATAACCGGACTGCAGCACCGCGTTCTGCACCCTTGCTATGGTCGGGAGCATCTCGCCGGTTATCTTTGCCTTGTCCTCAAGCCGCGATTTATCATATTTGGATAACAGAACCGACATCTTATAATCAAAAAGGCTTTGGCCTGTCTTGATCCTGTTCTTAAATTCCTGGGCGCCGTATCTACTTATGAAACTGTCCGGGTCAAAACCTTCCGGCAACCTCACGACCTTTACGCTCAGGTCCTCCTGCAGCAAAAGGTCAAGGCTCCTCAATGTCGCGAGCTCACCTGCCTTGTCCGGGTCAAAAATTATAACGGTATTCTTTGTATACCGTCCTATAAGCCGTATCTGGTCCTCCGTAAGGCTTGTGCCGAGCGAAGAAACCATATTCTTTATGCCGTGCTGAAAAGGCACTATGAGGTCAAGGTAGCCCTCCACTATCACTGCCTCGTCCTCGTCCCTTATAAACTTCCACGTGAAGTTAAGGCCGTACAGGTTCCTGCCCTTGTTGTATATGCTCGTCTCGGGCGAATTCATGTACTTGGGGCTATTATTTGCTTTATCAGCCGAAGGTTGATCCGCCTCCGGCGGAAGAAAAACCCTGCCGCCGAATCCGAGGATCCTTGATTTGGGATCAAAGATCGTGAACATGATCCGTTCTTTAAACCTGTCGTAATAACCGCCGTTCTCTTTGGCTATGGCAAGCCCGGATTTTTCAAGGATATCCGCGCTTGTGCCTTTTTGTTTCGCGTAATTTATAAGGTCGTCCCAGCTTGAGGATGCAAAGCCCAACCTGAACATCTTTATCGTTTCATCATTAAGGCCCCTGCCCAAAAGATAGGCATACGCCTTTTTGCCAAGCGAATCCTGCCTCAACACGTTTTGAAAATATGCGGATGCCATTTCGTTCGCTGCGTAAAGTTTACTTGAAAGCGAACTCTGCGCCTTTGACTCCGCGCTCAGCCGTTCCGGTATTACTACGCCCGCCTTCTGCGCCAGCATGCGCACGGCCTCGGGAAATTCGAGCCGCTCGTATTTCATCAGGAAGTTAAAAACGTTTCCGCCCTCGCCGCAGCCGAAACAATGGAATATCTGTTTATCCTGGCTCACCATAAAAGACGGCGTCTTCTCGTGGTGGAACGGGCACAGGCCCCTGTAGTTCCTGCCGGCCTTTTTCAGCGGCAGATACGAGCCTATGACCTCTACGATGTCTATCCTGTCCTGGATCTGGTCTATTACATTATCCGGTATGCCGGCCATAAATTTTTATCTTTTTATCCTCTTAAAGCCCGAACAACCGATTATTTCCAGCTTCTCTTTTTTCTCTATTTCATCCAATAAAAGGTTGAGCCCCAGCGTGTCGCTCGCGATATGGCCCGCGATTATAACATTGATAAATTCCGCCTTTGCCCTCTTGAAATGTTCCTCGCTCAGGTGCATGCAGATAAGCGTGCCGATCCCGGCCTGCGACAGCCGCGCGAATATGTTCTTCGAGCCTTCTGTGCCGCCGGTCATGTCCACGAATATTTTGCCCGGTTTATTTTTTCTTTCGCCGCATATAAGCAGCGGACCGGCCTTTTCCAGCGATGCATCTCTATATTCCGGGACCGCTTTCAGGATATCAACAACCTCACCCGCGGTTCCGGGTCTTTTCTTTTTCATTAGTTTGGTAAGATACGTCGTAACGCAATTATCCCCGGGCGTGTGGCAGCACATAAACGGCATATCCAATAAACGCGCCACGTCCACTGCGCGGCTGTGATTTGCAGGTAAAAGGGCTCTTTCAACTTCGTCGATCCTTTCTTTCATAAGGCTTTCTGCCGCCTTAAGCGAAAGGCCTGCCTTGTTCAAAAGGTCTGTATGGATGTGCATCACCTGGTACAGGCCGGCTAGGGCCATGCCCTCGGGGTGATGGGCCATCACAAGATCTATCCTGCGTTTTTTCGCGTTTAGCCGGTCAGCCAGCAAAAGTTCTCCGACCTCCATATCAATGCCGACCATTATGCTCTTTATCTCTTTCGCAGGATCCCCATAAAGCATCCTGGTATCTGAGTAAGGATTGACAAACATCTCTTTATCAAACAGGACTTTATCTTTTTTTGAAAGTTTCCTGTACTCCTTTTTGGCCTTATCCAGCGTCTTTTTAACGCCTGCCGGGCCACGCGGGTCAAACTCAATACCTTTTTTTACTGCGAGTTCATATAACTCTCTTAATTTCATTTTTCCCCCGATTTTTTTAGTTTTCACAGTAAAAATCGTCCCGAGCCCTGGGCGAGGGACTTTTCTTTTTCAGATTAAATACTACCTTGCGCAGACTAAGGCTTTTTCATAAGCGCCTTAAGCGCTTCATTTCTCTGCCCAAAATTCAACGCGGGAAAGATTAAAGCGGTCTTCTCGTATAAGAACGGGGCAGCGCTGGCAAATATGCTCCCCATGTACGACCTTTCCTTTATGGATTTTTCAAAATACGGGACCGGCGTCATTATAAGGCTGATCAAAAGAAGGCTTAATAATATTACACCTTTGCCGAACCCTAATAAAAGTCCCCCCTACTTGTTAACCGCGTTGAGCGCTTCTATCTTGATGATCCTATCTATTAAAATAGTAATCAGCTTAGAAGCGATAAGTATCGCAAGATAAATACCCGTAAATCCGATCAATGTGGAAACAGGATATAGCGCAGGCAGGTAGTCGCTTATAAGCTGGGAGGCAAACTCATAATAATATACGGCGCCTATTACAGCGCCGACATAACACACAAACCTGAAAACTTCGCCCCCGAAACCTTTTGAAAAACCTATGTAACTACTTCTGGCTAAAACAATTACGATTAATACATCGATCCAATTTATCTTGTGGATAAACTCCGCCAATGGCCTCTCCTGTCCCGTCAAAACGTGTTGCAAGTATATCATATGAATTTTCGTTTGTCAAGACCACCTCCCTGAGGGTGCCCCTGAGCTCATCCGGGCCGTCAAATGCCACTGGTACATAGGTATCCGTATACCCGACAAGCAGACCTGAGGCCTTATCCCGCTCTGTTTCAACCAGCACCTCCAGCCTTTGGCCGGTAAACTTCTGCCTGTACATAGACGCAAGTTTATCAGTAAGCAGCTTAAGCCTTTTTACCCTTTTTCGCATTTCCCCGGCTGATATAAACCCTCCGGCTTCGTGCGCCTTTGTGCCTTTTCTGGGTGAATATGGGAAAATATGCGTTCTGGAAGGCGCCGTAGTTTCTGTAATATTTAAGGTATTTTGGAACTCGTCTTCAGTTTCGCCGGGGAAACCAACCATTATGTCCGTTGTAAACGCTATATCAGGCATAAACGAACGGCACCTCCCGATCAGCGCGGCAAAATCCGTTGAGGAAAACTTCCTGTTCATCTTTTTTAAAACATCATTGTCCCCGCTCTGCATGGGTATATGCAGGTGTTTGCACACCCTTTTTAATGAGGCCATTGTTCTAAGCAGGGCCTCAGTCACATACCACGGTTCAATTGAACTAAGCCGTATCCTGAATGTGCCTGTTACCCCGGGATCTACCGCTTTCAGCAGGTCGGTTATCGTCAGGCCGGAAGACCTGCCCCAGTCGCCAAGGCATATGCCTGTTAATATTATCTCTCTGTATCCCGAAGAAACAAGACGGCTTATCTCCGGAACGATATCGTCTATTTTCCTGGACCTTGACCTGCCGCGCGCATAAGGCACCTTGCAGTAAGAACAGAAATTATCGCAGCCGTCCTGCACCTTCACAAAGGCCTTGGTCCTTCCCTCAAAACCGCTAATTCCTTGTATTGAGGTGTCAGACACCTTAATATGATTTGGTGCCTGACACCCATCAAGATATTGTAATATTTTGGTTTTTTCTGAATTTTTTATGATAATTAAATCTTTTGAGATCTTTGCAATTTCCGCCCTATCCAGCTCGGCATAGCAGCCGGCCACGATAATTTTTGCGTCCGGATTTTCTCTCCTTGCCTTTCTGATCAGACGGCGGGATTCGCTGTCAGCCTTTTGAGTAACGGTGCAGGTGTTGATAACGTAAACATCCGGCTGCTCGTCGCGGGCAGGCTCCTTAAAACCGGATGCCGTAAACTGCTCCCTCATAAGTTGCGTTTCATACTGGTTGACCTTGCAACCAAGCGTTTTAAATGTTACTTTCATAATTTAACACCGAAAGGATAAATATCGCGGCGGTATCAACGCGCAGCACCAGCTCCCCGAATGAAACAAGTTTTGCGCCGGCTGCCTTTGCCGCGCTGATCTCCTTCGGGCTGAAATCGCCTTCGGGCCCGATCATGGCAAGTATCTTTTTCCCCCTGAATCCGGCAACGGCATTTTTAAGCGGGATCGCGTCTTTATACAGACATGCCATCACGCACAGGTCATAATTTTTTAACTCCTTAAGCGCGGCATCGAATTTTGTAACCGGCCGTATCTGGGGGATAATCGTCCTGCCGCATTGCTTTGACGCGGCTATGGCGATATTCCTCCAGTGCGACACCTTCTGGCGCGCCTTGTCAGCGTCCCAAAGCACGACTGTCCGTTCGACAGGCACCGGGATGATCTCATCAACGCCGAGTTCCGTGGTTTTTTGGACCACGATATCCATCGTTTCACGCTTGGGCAGGCCCTGCATAAGCGTGACATGCAGCTTCTTCTCCAAATTCACCTCGCGCACGTTACTGACACTGATCTTAACGGTTTGTTTTTCTATCGCGGAGACCATGCCGAGATATTCTTTGCCTGTCCCGTCAAATGCGGCGATCTCGCTTCCGACGGATAACCGCATCACATTGACTATATGATGCGCCTCGTCTCCCGAGACCAAGATCTCATTTCCTTTTACATCCGCGGGTTTGATATAGAATCTGCTCATTTTTCCCCAAATACCTCCGCCGTGAATGAATAGAGCTCTGTCCTCGGGTCCTTCCACGCGTCAGGCGCAAGGCCTGCCTTATGGGTGCACAGGTTGCTCAGGAATTCCTCGCGGCTCCAGCCGGTCTCATCGGCAACCTGCGGCAGGAATACGCCGCTGTTAAGCCCGCGCTTTACGATCACGCCGTGTTTGCCCATCGCAAGCTTGTCCGGATCGGTTACTCTTTCCGGTTCGCTTAACACGGATATCTCTACCTTTATATCTTTTAATTCAGGGGGCGTCACAGGCGGGAATCGCGGATCGTTGGTTGATGATTCTATGGCCATATCTCTTATCGTTTTATACAAGGGGCCCCGACCGATAATACTCCCAATGCAGCCTCTTAGCTCTCCTTTATAACGAAGCGTTACAAACGCGCCCTGCTGTTTATTAAGGCCGGGGTCAATTTCGGTAAAACCGGGGGCCTTTCCGGTCTTCACATATTCTTCCATCGTCTTTCTCGCTATTTCCAGTAATCGTTTTCTCTGCTTTTCATTCAACATACCATACTCCTTTTCCTTGTCAGCCGTTAGCTGTTGGTCGGCGACCGTTAGTTTATAAAATGCCGCGGCCACATATCCCACCACACGCGTCTTATCGCCTGTAACATCGCCCGAGTTTTCATGTTTCAATATTTCGATGCCGTCCGCGCCCAGCCTTTGCATGACAAGCATAAGCGCTGCAACCGGCATGGAACCGCAGAGTTCTGCTGTACCCAGCTTCGTTTCGCCGTACAGCGCCTTTGGGTCAAAATTTTTTATGACCTTTATGCAAAAATCGTCTATCTCGTTCGCCTCTTTATAGGTGTGGTAATGCGACATATCCGTGCTGGCTATGACCAATACATCCTGCCTGTTGCCTATTGCAGCTGCCAGCGCAGCGGCTAAAATTTCGCACAAACGAAAATCCTGCGTCCCGAACGCAACAGGTACTATCTTTGCGGCCGGAAGCGCTGTCTGCACGAGCGGGATCATCATCTCGACGGAATTTTCATCTTTAAACAGCTGCGGATAAAATGATATATAATTGCCGGCAGAGGTCAATTTTTTAGCGAACTCGGAATCAACGCCTACGCTGCCCAGAGGCGTTTCAAAAATTCCCCTGTCATATACGGAAACACCGTCAAAGAATTTGCGGTGGGAAAAACCCAGGATAATAACGGTCTTGTAATCTTTGCCCTTTACCGCCTTAAAGGCAAAACCCGCAACAGGACCGGAATAATCGTAGCCCGCGTGCGGAGAGATCAGGCCCAATATGTGTCCGTCTATCTTGGGCGGATTCGCGCGATCAATAAAACCTTCGAGCTCTGCCTTTAATTCCCCGGCATCAGCAGGATACCAACTCCCCGCGAGATCTGCTTTTTTTCCGCCTAAACCCGACCTTTCTCTATTCATGGCGGATCCGCCTTTAGCGGAAACCTCAGCGGCTGAAAGCAGGCAAGCACAAAAAGAGAACGCAAGAATCAAGGAAATAATAATTCGTTTATTCATTTAAGGCATGTCGTCACTTTCATAATAATGTATAGCCTCAAGTTTTACGTATTTTTCGTTTATCCTTTGTTTTGTATCATAATCGAAGTCTTCACCATCGAGCGAGTCATAAGATACGTATATATGCTTTATATAACCTATTTTAAGTACGGGCTGGCGGCGGTAAGCGGATACTATAATGCTATCCCCCCCACGATAATAAGAATAATCGAAATATTGTGATTGGCTATTTTTAAACTGCGCGTCAAGGCCCGGCACATTTTCAACCGGCACGTTTTGGCCAATTGGAGTAACGGGGAATTGCCCGGCTTCGATATAATATCTCCACGCAGAATCGGCAATGGCATTTGTCACCTGTCTCGTCTCTGCCCACTGGGCGTTATATACCAGCTTCTCGTATTGCGGTATGGCAAGGGATGCGATGATACCGATTATCACTATTACGATCAGGAGTTCTATGAGGGTGAAGGATCGCTTCATCATAAAAAATGTTTTTTCAAAAAAGCGAATCCTGAACCGGATTTTAAATACTTCTCGAACTCAACAGCCTTTTGTTTATTTTTAAAAGTTGTATAAGCTGTTAACTCCCATGGCCCGTATTTCTTGCTATAGGGGGATTGCCCGGCATTATGCGCATCCATGCGTTTGGAGAGATCTTCTGTAAGCCCGATGTATGTCCTATCCGGATACTGTTTACTGGTAAGAATATAGACTGTAAACATATTTATTTCTGCGTAGCCGCACCGATGTTTCATATATTAGAGCGGCGAAGCAGAATCTGTCCTCCTATGCCCTTCAAGATGAAAAACGGCAGTGGGGCTTCGGAGGGACATTCTGCTTTCCACTTGTTGCAAAATGTATTCCTGCGAAGCCCTACCGGAGTTTTGCATGTTGCAGGGCGAAGCAGAATGGAGCAGATGGGATTCGAACCCACGGCCCCCACGTTGCGAACGTGGTGCTCTTCCAGCTGAGCTACTGCCCCGAATGTATAACTTCTCCGAACTTCTCCGGGGCGTCCCGAGTACCCCTTGAGACCACTGCTCTGGTACGAGGGACTGCCCACACGAAAATTTATTTCTTTGCCAACACATTCTTTATCGCGGATATCGTCTGTTCTACCGGCATTGCCTTGCCGACATAGCCGGATGCGCCGAGTTTAAGCGCCTCGTCTACCTGTTCCTTATCATATCCGAGCCCTGTCAGAATTACAACAGGAACTTTCGGCTTAAGCGCTTTCATGTTCTTCAGCACGTCAAAACCTTTCATGTTCGGGAGGTTCAGGTCCAGCACCACAATATCAACATCATGCTTCCCGAACAGCCCAAGCGCTATCTCTCCGGTAGGCGCGGTAAGGCAATCCCATCCCGTGTGCCTGACCATTTCGCCGAGCATATTCAATACGCTATCTTCGTCATCCACTACCATGACACACAACTTTTTCTTCACAGCCATATTCCCTCCGATTTTCTATCGTTTACGTTCTGGAAAATCGTCCCGAGGCCTGGAGTTTTTCATGCAGACCGAGGGACCTTTTATTTATTGCGGCGCATGAAGTTCCGCAAATATTTCTTTTTCAGCCTCTTTTATCCTTTGCGACATATAAGGATGGGACCTTAAAAAGTATATCGGGATCGTCCCGTCCTCTTTTTCCATTTTATCAATTTTTTCCATAAATGATACCATTCCGTAGGGGTTATAGCCTGATTTTATCAGATAGCGCACCGCAAGCTTGTCGGCAAACAATTCATCCTCTCTCGAATAGCCCAGAAACACCACGTTCACACCCATGTCCACGTAGCGCTCAAGTTCGGGGTTGGGATTTTTCGAAAATGCGATCGACATAAGAAGACTGTAGCCCATATCCGCTTCCATCTTTTTAGCGGCGTGCCGCGCGGCGACATGGCCTATCTCATGCGCGATCACTGATGCAAGCTCCGAATCGGATCCTGTCTTGTCAATGAGCCCCCTGAAAACATAAACACAGCCGCCCGGGGTTGTAAAGGCGTTTACCTCTTTACCTTTAAGCACCATGAATTCATACGGCACATCCTGCCGGTCGGAGGCCGATGAAACGGCCTTTCCTATCGCATCTATCTTAGCCTGTAAAACGGCGTCTTCGTCTACCCTGAACTTTTTATTTATTTCGCGCCGCATCTGGTTGCCGATCGCGATCTCATCTTTCGTATCTATAAAAATGTATTCTTTTTTTCCAGTAGCCGGATTATAACCGGTGGCGCAGCCGGATAAACTAAAAATGGAAAAAGAAAAAATAAAAAATACGAGTAAAAGATTAAAAACTCTGTCAAACATTTACATCAAGCCACTCGAGATATTTTTTACTCCCCGCAATGATCGGCACCGCAATGATCTCCGGGACATCATAGCTGTGAAGGCGTTCTACCTCGCGAACGATCCTCTTAAATAAACCGGCCCTGGCCTTAAGGATTATCAGGGCTTCCTTAGCCTTCTCGGTTTTCCCCTTCCAGATAAACATGGAATCAACGCTGCCTATTATATTGCCGCAGGCAGCAAGTTTTTTCTTTACCAGCGCCGAAACAATAGCCTGCGCTTCTTTCTTCGAAGAAGCAGTTATAAAAACAACGATAAATCTCACCCGAGTTCGGAAACCAGCTTCTCGACAGCCTCTGAGATGAGACTCCAGTCTTCCTGGCTATGTATCGCAAATTTCTGTTTTCTTGCCCACCTATCGCCTTTTTTCTGCCAGAGATAAAGGCAAACCTGCTTCCTGCCCCATGACTCGACGAGCGCTACAACCGACCACCACCCGAATTTCTTATTGATCGTAGTGTGGTCAAGCACCTTTAGCGGCGCGATTATTGGCAGCGGTTCATCGCTCCTTATGTGTCTTTCAATATCCATTTTGCCTCCCAATTTCTATCGTTTACATTCCGGAAATTGTCCCGCGAAGTCCCGAGTTGCCGTTGTTTACATCAGACAACGAGGGAAGCCCTTGAATTTCTCATGCAGGGCGAGGGACCTACTTTCTCAGCCAAACCTGATAATCATTCCCTGACTGCTCCACTATGGCATGGCCTTCCCTTGCCAGCCATCCTATGCTCATCAGCGCAAGTTCACGCGGCTTGTCGATACCTTTTGCCACATCCTTCAACTTGCTTTTCTGGTTCTGGTGCGCGTCCAGGTAATGCCACACATCCCCTGCCGCGATCCCTATTTCCGTTATCATGCCTTTTCACCTCCTTCCTGTTTTTTCTCGTCTTTCCGTGAATTATAGCTTCCGCACCTCGGACATACGGAAATGTCCTCGCTCTGGCTGTCGATGTAAAAAAAGGTGCAGATACGGCACTGCCACACAAATTTTTCCTCGGGGTTGACCCTTCTGAATCCGCTTTTTCTGCCGAAAAAAACCCACAACGCCAGGACCACGATGACAAAAAGCACAAGGTATACGCAAACCGCCGTTGACAGGTCTACTTTTATCATTTGCTTTTCAGGCGCACGGAGACGGTATTCCACTCCGCTTCAGCGCCAGTACCTGCGGCCGCATTTACTGCCGCGAACTGGAATTTCTTGCAATAATTGATCGCAGCCAGGTCTATATCCGGGTATCCGCTGGAAACCAGAAGCCCGGCTTCTTTCACGCTGCCGGATGTTGCTATCTTCATTTTTAATTTTACCATAAATGATTCCTGCTGCTGATCGATCCGCCTGGATACAACGGGCGCCTTAGGAGCAAACAGCATCTCGCGCTTCGCTGCCGGACCCTCTATTTTAAAATTATCCGGGGAGGGCTTTTCCTCCTCTGCAATTATATCTTCAGTATGCTGAAACGCGGGAAAAACCTTGGATTCCTCCAGCATGCTGATATTGCCTGCGCCTGACACTCCGCCGTCCCCGAATGCAAACGGCTCGGCCTTTTTCACCAGTAAATCCGCAGCGGCGCTTGCGGTTTTACCTTCATCAAAATGCAGCGGCTGCCCATACAGGGCGGAATCCTTTGCCGGTAGCCCTTTATGGAGCATCATGTCAAACGCGGTTTTTTCCAATATGGGCCCCAAGAATGAAACCGTATACGTCCTTGCCTTCTTGAATGTTACCGGTACCACAATTATTGTTACAAAAAACATAATGGCTAAATGCCACGACACCGAAATCAGAAACGCCAATTTAAAGGTTTTATTCTTGAACACGGCCTAGCTCTTGATCTCCTGATTAGTCGCGATATTTATCTGCGACATCCCTTCGCGCCTGCATAGGTCCAATACCTCTACGACCCTGTCCAGCAGCGTTTGCCTGTCCGCCTTGATCAATAGCGGCTTGTTCTCTTTTGACGCGACCTTAAGCCTGGAGGCAAGTTCCGCTCTTGTGATCAGCCTGTCGTTTAAATAGATGCGGTTGTCCGCAGCTATCATGAGGACAAGGCTCTTTTCCTGTATTGCCTCGCTTGTAACCGCCCTGGGCAAGTTTACTTTTATGCCCGGCTGGAACACAAAACTCGACGTAAGGATAAAAAATATTAAAAGCTGTAATATGACATTGATGAGTGGCGTCATATCAAGTTGGCCTGTTTCAAGCGCAAGGCGCCTCTTGAATTTCATTGTTCCCTCCTTGAGAGCAGCAGGTTCACCAGGTCGGTTGAGCTCTTCTCCATTTCAAGGATGAAACCGTTAACCTTGTTGACCAGATAGTTATAGGCGACGTATGCGGGGATCGCAACGCACAATCCGAAAACAGTGGTAAGAAGCGCCTCCCAGATACCGCCCGCCAGGTCCTTCGGGTTGACAGGCTGAAGGGCTGTTGATTTCTGCTCTATGGTCTGAAAACATCTCAACATGCCCATCACGGTGCCCAAAAGGCCGAGGAGCGGAGTGATATGCGCGATGGTGGCCAGCACGCTCAGATTTTTCTCCAAAAGCGGCACTTCGCCCAGCGCCGCGTCCTCTATCGCTTCCCGGATCTCGGGCTTCGAACGATCGTGCTTCATGATACCCGCCTTCAGGATCTGCGCTATCGGGCCTGGCGTCTTGTTGCACATGTTTATTGCGTCAATTATCCTGTTGCGCCGCAGCAGATCCGAAATGCCGTTCATGAAAGAATCCGTATCTATGCTCACCCTGCGCAGCTGCAGTATTTTTTCAATCACAACCGCCATTGCAAAGATCGAGCACAGAAATATGACCCACATTATCGGGCCGCCTTTATGCATGAATTCAAGCATCTTATCTTCCTCCTTGCCCGCTTCTGGTTTCTGCGCCAGTTGGACGGGCCTTTAGCGCCTTCAGCCGTTCCTTCGCCGTTACGGCCTCTTCGGCATCTTCTTTGGCCAATTTTTCATACAAATTTTTTGCCTCGTCAAAACGTTTTAATTTCTCCAGCGACTCGGCCGCCTTCAGCTGCGCCCGGAGCGCCCAGAATTTCGCATTCGGGTATAAATAAACCGTTTTTAAATATTCGACAACCGCATTATCAAAGTCCCCCTTGGCCTGAAAAGCCTCGCCTATCTGGAATTGTATCTGCGCGTTCAATTCTGTTTTTTCGGGGGTAAGGGCTTTCCTGAAATACGCTATGGCCCTGTCAAACAGGAAATTCTCGGTAAGCAGGTTCCCGACCTTCCGGTAAGCTGTTTTTTCAAAATCAGTGCCGCGGAACCTGACGATGCACGTATTCAGCGCATCATACGCCTCCTGGACCATGCCCTGCTGTTTGAATATATCCGCTATCTTAAGCAGGGCATTGGCGCATTGTTCGCTATTCGGGTAATCCACTATAATCTTCCGGAACTGATTTTTCGCAGATTCGTAGTCACGCTGTTCGTAATAAATCCAGCCGAGCCAGTAAACCGCATTGTCGCAAACACTGCTCTGGGGAAAACCGTCGATTATCTGCTGGAAATATTTTTTCGCTTCGGCAAATTTCGATTTTTGATATGCATGTTCGCCCAGCCACTGCAGCACCTGCGGGCTAAGGTCTATCTTCGGATAAAGGGCCAGAAATTTTTCAAACGACGCCACCGCGTCCTTCTCACGGCCCTTCTGGAAATAACACCAGCCGATCAGGTAACGCGATTTGCGCGCAAGGTCCTCGTCCTTGCCTGCGGAAACAATATCCAGGAATATCTTGAGCGCCTGGTCATAGCGGCCGAGAGCGTACAGGGAATTCGCGACATAAAACTGCGCATTGCCGGCAATCGGGCTCTGCGCAAAATCCTTCAGGATTGTCTGGAATTCCTGATATGCCTTTTGATATTCGCCTGTCTTATAGTAAATAAGGCCCACCTGAAAATGCGTCTCATCCTGCAATTCGCTGTTCTTGAAATTCACAAGAAGGCTCTGGAACGCAAGGATCGCGGTCTCGTAGCGCTCAAGCCCGGAAAGGCACCTGGCAACCTGATACTGGGCGTAATCAGCGTAATGACTGTCCGAGTAGTCATTGAGCACTGCCTCGTAATTCTCAAGCGCAGCTTCAAATTTCTTCTGCTCAAAATCAATGTCGCCCAGCATACACAGGCTTGCCACCTTAAGACCCTTGTCTTTTGCGGAATCCTTGACCATTTCGAATTCCGTCCGGGCCTCATCGGTCCTGCCTAGTTCTTTATATAGCCAGCCCAGATTGTAGCGCGCCTCATATTCCAGGTCAGTGCCTTTCAGCTGTTCAATGGATTCCTTATAAAGTGCGGCTGCCTCCTCGTTATTGCCGAGTTGGCGGGATATTTTAGCCATGGCAAGTTTTACTTCTGCTGCAAGCGCGGGATCGGATGAGGCGCTAAGGCAGCGCTGGAACCGTTCCTTTGCCTCCTTTGGCATATCAAGGCCGAGATAAGATGCGCCCATATGATAATAAGCATAGGGCAGCCATTTTGCCTGTTTTGTATCGGTTAAAGCGGCATTGTAATTTTCCACAGCGTTTTTAAAATCGGAATCCTGGTATGCGATCTCGCCAAGCAGGTAATATGCCTCCTTTGCCTCTTGGGCCGCCGGGTAGAGCTTAAGATATGAGGACAATTGGCCTTTTGCCTCTTTAAACCGTTTTTCCTCGTAGAAGATCTGGCCCAGCTTGAACAGGCTATCCTGGTTAAGCTTGTCGTCCGCCGGCTTCTTCAGGGCCAGTTTGAATTCTTCCTCCGCAGCCTTGTATTCCTTTAGGTTGAAAAGCGCGCACCCCTTGGAGTAAACAGCAAAATTATAAAGGCTTGAGCCAGGGAAATCATCTATCACTTTCTGGTAAAGCGCAAGTGCCGTCTTGTAGTCGCCTGCCTTGAAACTTACCTCGCCTGCCCAGTAATTCGCTTCTGCCTGGAATTTGGAGGGCGGGTTTTTTTCCAGTAAAAGATTGAATTCGCCGGCCGCCTGGTCCAGCTTCCCCAGATAAAAATAAGCCTGGCCCAGCAGGAGGTGCGCCTCTTCCTGGTTCGGGTATTCCTTTAACAAGGCCTCCAACTTCTCTTTTACAAGGTCGTAAAACTTATCCTCAAACGCCTTTTTGGCAAATGTGAATTCTTCATCAAAAGAAGAGGTCCTGGCGTAGGATATTGATATGAGAGGTGCGAGCGCAGTGATAACGAGTATATATAGGAGAAATCTTTTCATGATAATCCCATTT
>JAPLLL010000073.1 GCA_026387595.1 Candidatus Omnitrophota bacterium | reverse complement strand
TGGGCCTGGTAAATATAGTGGCCGGTGAAGAGGTCGTTCCGGAATTCGTCCAGTTCGGGGCTGAGCCGAAAAGGATCGCAGCTGCGGCAACAGATATCCTCTCTGATAAAACAAAAAGCGATTCTATAAAAAACAAGCTTGCCCTTGTAAAGGACAAGCTCTATCCCGACGCTGCCGCATCGCGCGCGGCAAAATCCATTTTGAATTCTTAGATCACTACGATCGAAATGCCTGCCTCGTCGGCAAGCCTGGTGAGTTCTTCCCTGCGGATAATGAGGGTCTTGTTCTTTTCAAGCGCGAGCACCTTTGCCCTTGCTTGCTTTAAGCTATTTAAGGTATTAAGCCCTATGACCGGTATGTCAAAACGCATGTCCTGATTCGGCCTGGCAGCTTTTACAACGACAATGTCGCCGTTCCCCAGCGCCCCGCCTCTTTTTATCGCCTCGTCAGTACCCTCTATCGCCTCCGTAGCTAAAATAACTTTATCTTTTACTACGACGGTCTGGCCTATATCAAGCCCGGAAAGTTTTTTTGCGATCTTAAAGCCGAAATATATGTCCTGCCATTCCTTCTCGGAAGGTTGTCTTTTTGTAAGGCAGCCTTTCCTGGCAATACTTTCCTGGAGGCAGATAAGACTGCTCATGAGTTTTATACCGGATAACCGCAACACCATTGCCGCTGCCTTAAACAGCGTAAGGTCCCTTTTATCTTTGGCAAGCTTAAGTATGAGGTTTGCGCTCTCGTCGGTATCGGGCCTGTCGCTGAAAAAACGCGTTTTCTTTACGCTGCCCAGCATAACGGCTTTTTTTATGCCTTCTTTTTTAAATATCTCTATGACTTTTTTTACCTCTCCGAGAGAGATCCAGTAGATCTTATCGACAAGATTTTCAAGCGCGGGCAGGGTTTCGCCTTTTATCGCCACGCACACAAGGCTCAGGCCTTTCTTTTTTGCGCTCTCCGCAAAAAGCAGCGTGAAATCCCCGCCTCCGGCGATAAGTCCCAGTCTTTTTTCAGGCATAAGTTATTTGCAAGCCCCTCTCTGGGTATCTGCCTTTACGGTCTTAAGGAAATGAACGAGGTTTTTAACCTCTTTACAGGAAGGAACTGTCTTGTCTATTTTTTTTAATGCGTGCGGCAATGATAATCCGGAATTAATCAGTATTCTGAATGCATATCTTAACTTGGCCCTTGAATTCCCGGAGATCCCGGCGCGCCTCAACCCTATCGTATTTAAACCATATACCTTCGCCGGGTGGCCATCAGACATGGAGTAAGGCGGGATATGCTTTACAACCTTTGAGCAGCCGCCTATAATGGCAAGCGCGCCTATCCTTACGAACTGGTGCACGCCCACGAGCCCGCCCAGGATCGCCCTATCCTCGATCGTCACATATCCGGCCAGCGTGCCGCAATTTGCGATAATGACACTGCTCCCTATGTGGCAGTCGTGCGCGATATGGGTATAGGCCATTATCATATTGTTGTTTCCTATCTTTGTGACAGAGTTCCTCTGCGTGCCCCTGTTTACAGTCGTGTATTCTCTTATTGTATTATTGTCGCCTATTTTAACGAAGCTTTTGTCGCCTTTAAATTTCAGGTCCTGGGTTATGCTTCCGATAACGGCCCCGGTAAATATATTACATTTACTGCCGATACTGGT
>JAPLLL010000038.1:1422-8348 GCA_026387595.1 Candidatus Omnitrophota bacterium | reverse complement strand
CCATTTTGCAATTTTCTTTGTGCCGTATCCTATTTTTTTCATCTTTAAACTGGCAACTGACGACTGAGAACCGGGAACTTCTTTCGCCACACCCATATCAACGATCACAACATCAACGCCCGCATGCCTGGCAAGGACATTTATGGCCGCCCCGCCGTTTATAAAATTCAAGACCATTTGAGAGGTTACTTCCTGCGGGTACAGGCTCACGCCCTCAGCTGCAACTCCGTGGTCGCCTGCCATCGTAAAGATCGTTTTCCGGTTAAACGCAGGCGTAAGCGTTCCGGTAATGCCCACAACCTGTTTTGCGATATCCTCAAGTTTTCCCAGGCTGCCCCTGGGCTTGGTCAGGTCATCCAGCCTGGCCTGCGCTTTATCCATTATTGCCTTATCGATAGGTTCTATTTTTCGGATCGTTGTTTCCAGGAGCCTCATGATCACTTTATCCTTAGCGGCAGGCCTGCAACCACCAGATAGACCTCATCCGCCTTTTTTGAAATAAGCTGATTTATACTGCCTACAATATCCCGGAACCGCCGCCCTGTTTCGGTGTCAGGCACAACGCCCCCGCCGACTTCATTTGAGACAATGAATACTTTTTTCTTTGCTGCTGTCAGCGTTTTTAGTACTGCTGCCGCATTGTTGATTATTTGGGGGTCAGAATAGTCCTCAAACATGAGATTGGAAACATACGTTGCGATACATTCAAATATTGCACCGTCGCAAGTTTTAGGTAGTTTCTTTAGTTGCGGAAGCGGGTTACTTTGCGCCTCAACCGTGACCCAGGTACGCGGCCGCGATCTTTTATGGAGCCTGACGCGCTGTTTCATTTCCTTGTCGCACATAGGCGCTGTAGCGATATATGCGACTCGCCTGCACTGTTTCTTCGCAAGCTCGTTGGCGAACCTGCTTTTCCCGCTCCTTGCCCCGCCCAAGATCAGTATCATAACCCCTCTTAAAATGAATCAGCCCCTGACATACATCTGCCAAGGGCTGCACCCTGCTTCTTGACCCTTCCTCGAGGACACTTTCTCTTTTACAGGCAGGTCTTCTGGTTTACGTTTCGTCCTACTCTCCCCACCTTCCCAGTATTTCTACCAGTGGTAATCCGGGGGATTTCGTCCACGTTTACAGCGGCGGGACCACGACGGTTTTGCACCGTCTTCCCTAACCTGTAAATTTTCCTTGAATGTAATTATAACGCGTTCAAAAAATATGTCAAGTTGAAATTAAAATAGGCTATTGCGCCATTTTTCTTAAGCGCTCAAGGTTAGCTTTCGGGCTTGCGTAAGCAGGGTTTATCTTTAAGGCTGTTTCCCAGCATTTGGCGGCCTCAGACATGAGCCCTTTTCTGGCATAAACAACGCCCAGGTTGTTATACGCCTCTGCCAGATCCGGATTTAATTTAATCGCTTTTTCATAATCTTTTGCCGCGGTATCCAGCGCCCCTTTCGCATAATAGACCATCCCCAGGTTGTTGTATGCCTCGGCATAATCCGGTTTAATTTTTACAGATCTCTCATATTCCGGGATCGCATTATCCAACATGCCCATTTTACGGTAAGTCGTACCAAGATTATTATACGCCTGAGCAAAATCCGGGTTAATAGCAATGGCTGTGTTGTAATGCGCTATTGCTTCCTCCGGCCTTCCGAGCTTGTCTAGCACAACGCCCAGATTATTGTGCGCCATAGCATAATCAGGCTTAATTTTAATTGCCGCTTCATATTCAGCAGCAGCTTTATCGTAATTACCGCTTAGGTCATAGACCTTACCCATGTTGTTATGCACCCTTGCGGAATCAGGAGACAGGGTCAGCGTATGCCTGTATAACGTAGAATTATCATGCCAAAAAGTGTTGTATTTTATCGTAGCCGCTGCATAGGCGGTGAAAAGCGCGGCAGCCAGCGCATAGACAATGGTTTTTTTAAATCTTGATGCAGCGGAATTCAAACCAACGGCGGCAAACAGGAACATGCTTATTGACGGCAGGTATAACCAGTGTTCGGCTATAACCGCATTTACAGGCACAAGGTTCAGCGCCGGGAGAAGTGTTATGAAGAACCATGCCGCAAAATAATTTGATTGTGCTGCATAATTTTTGTTTTTATACGCCGCAAGGATCAAATACGCCGTGAATATAACAGCCGCGGCCAAAAGGGCTATCCCTGCGAACGAAAGCGGCAACACTTCTCTTTCCATGTGCAGGTCTATGGGAAAGACCAAAAGGCGCAGGTAATCAAGCAAAACGCGCGGAATAGAATAAAGCCTCTGCAATAGCGGCGCAGAGCCCGCGAAAACCGGAGCCTTTGTAAAGTTAAATACGGTAAGCCGCAATATTATATACAGGAGATCAATGATCAAAAAAAGCGCGACGGCTGCAACGGATTTTTTACGGGAATCTTTTGCCGCAAAAATTACTGCGAAAAAAACATAAAGCAGCGGAAACATAACAGCTGCTTCTTTCGAAAGCAGTGATAACGCGTATAATAAAACAGAAAATATGTAAAAAGGCGCAGTCCCCTGCCCTTTGATATGTTTTATAAACAGCAAAAGCGACGACAGCAAGAAAACTGTCGCAAGGATATCCGAGCGGCTCGATATATACGAAACCGCTTCGGTATGTATCGGATGGATGACAAATAAAAGACCGGTCAAAAAGGCTATCGCGGAATTTTGGAATATAAGCCGTATGAGAAAAAATATAAGGATGGCTGCCAGGATATGCAAGGCCACGCTGGTTAGGTGATAGCCGAACGGGTTCATTCCCCATATCCGGTGGTCTATTGCGTAAGACAGGGTTTGCACCGGCCGGTAAAAATTCCCAGGGGCATATCCAAAATGGAACAGGTCGGACAAGAATATTTGCGGCAGGTGCTTAAAGTCCCGGATATACTCGTTTTGAACTATTATCTGATTGTCATCCCATACGAATTGGTTGAACAAAGAATTGGAATAGGCAACCAGACCCGCGGCGATTATTAAAGAAATGATCAACCCTTTTTTCATTTGTTTAATTATACCACAAAGAATTTACGCTGTTTACGATTTTTCGCGCAGATACAGGTTTGAAAAAATGACATAAAAACTTGACAAATAGTTAAACGCTGGGTAAGCTTTATTAAAGAATCCCTCCCCCGCCACGGGCGGGGTCGGGATGATTTTCATAAATAGAAAGGTAAGGAGAAAATCATGAGTCTGAATATCGGAAAGAGGATGCGCGAACTGCGCAAGAAGAACGGTTTAACGCTTAATGAGCTTTCGAAGAAAAGCGGTGTTGCGCTGGCAACGCTCAGCCGCATTGAGACAAGCAAGATGACCGGTACGGTCCACTCGCATATCAGCGTCGCGAAGGCGCTGGGGATGACGCTCCCGGAATTTTACAGCGAGATGGACAGGCCCATGACGATGCAAAAAGAAACGGATTACGCTGACCTGTTTGTCCACGATGAGAAGACCTCATCCGTTATTTTAACAAAAGATATATTTAACAAGAAAATGCTCCCTGCCCTTATAAAGCTGAAGCGGGGCGGCCGCACCCACAGCGAACAGATTAAAAAAGGCACTGAAAAATTCCTGTATGTGTTGGACGGCAAGATAGAGGTTGTCATAGGAGACGAACGTTCAACCCTTGAAAAAGGCGCCACGCTTTACTTTGATGCGTCATACCTCCACCATATACGGAATTTGGCATCAGGAGAATCCCGCTGCCTGTGCGTTGTAACCCCGGTAACCCTTTAAGAAAAGGAGCCTTAGATGAATAATAAAAAGCAAGTTCTGATCTGCGATGATGAAGAAGGCGTGCGGGAATCCCTTAACCTTATCCTGAGCGAGGATTATAAGCTTTCATTCGCGACAAACGGAGTTGAGGCGCTCGACTATCTTAAGGTAAACAACCCGGACCTTGTCATAATGGATATAAAAATGCCGCAGAAAAACGGCCTTGAAACGTTAAAAGAGCTCCACCGCCACAAACCCAACCTGAAGGTTATCATGATAACCGGCTACCAAAGCGTTGAAACTGCCCGCGAAGCCACTAAATACGGTATCTTTGAGTACATCACCAAGCCGTTTGACAGCAAGGTAGTGAAAACCACAGTTAAAAAAGCACTACTATAAGCAATCAAAAATGAATTTTTTTAGCTTCTCTGCCTTATTAAATGCGATAACAAGCCTTGTGTTAGGGGCTTTTGTTTTTATTAAAAATAAAAAGGATGCGAGAAATATCACTTTCGGCTTAATGTGCTTAAGCATATTTGTATGGAGCGCCTTTTATTTCCTATGGCAAATATCAACAGCAGAATATCCCGCCCTTATTTTTACGCGAGGCTTAATGGCTGGTTCAATTTTTATTCCAATATTTTATGTGCATCTTATTTTCGTTTTATTTAATATCCAAAAGAATAAGCGCAAAGTACTATCAATGCTATACATATATGCTTGTCTAATGCTGATTGCTGATTCGACAAGATATTTCATTAAGAGCGTTTCTCCAAAAGCTTGCTTTTCTTTCTGGCCTAATCCCGGTATTCTATTTCATTTATTTTTAAGTATCTGGATTTCAGTTGTATGTTATGGACTATTTTTAACTCTTAAGGATTATAAGCAATCTCGTGGTATAAAACGAAATCAAATAAAATATTTTCTTTTAGCCGCATTAATAGGCTGGAGCGGCGGTGCTACGAATTTTTTCTTGTGGTATAACATTCCTATATTGCCATATGGAAATATACTTGTATCAGGATTTGTCATTCTAATTACTTATGCAATCATCCGCCACCAATTACTGGATATAGGCATTGTTATCCGCAAAACCGCCATATACTCAATTTTGGCTACCGTTATTACCATCATATACTTCATTATTGTTTACATAATGGAAGTTGCGTTTCGAGGATTTATGGGATATAAGTCTATCCCATGGACATTAGGTGTAATAGTTATGTTTACTCTTATGTTCCAACCTCTTAAGAATTTAGTTCAGCCTTTTGTCGATAAATATTTTTTTAAGCGCTCTCAAGCTGTTCTATCCGCTGAACTCGAAAAAGCCCAGGAAGAGTTAAAACGCACTGAACGCCTCAAAGTAGTGGGCACTCTTGCAGCCGGAATGGCTCACGAGATTAAAAATCCCTTAACAGGTATTAAAACTTTCACTGAATACCTTCCCACCAAATACAACGAACCCGGGTTTATCGACAAATTCTGCAAGATTGTAGGCGCGGAAGTTGACAAGATAAATAGTATCGTCCAGCAATTACTGGATTTTTCAAAGCCCAGGCAATTAAAACTTGAACAAATAAATATACATACGCTTATAGAGCAAACACTGTCATTTTTAAATAACGATTTCATAAAAAATCGGATCGAGGTATTGAAAGATTTTGACTCTTCCCTGCCCTTACTTAATATCGACCCTAACCAAATTAAACAGGTATTCTTAAACTTGTTTTTAAACGCCATAGATGCCATGAAAGAGGATGGCAAGATAGCTATTGTAACCAAGCCTGTTGCCGGTTATGTCGAGATTATAATTGAGGATACAGGCAAGGGTATGGCCAAAAAGGATTTGGAACATATCTTTGACCCTTTCTATACCACGAAAGAGACCGGAACCGGCCTTGGGATGTCAATAGTATACGGGATAATAAAAGAACATAAAGGCGAGATTAGCGTAAAAAGCGAGGAAAATAAAGGAACGGCGTTTACAATAAGGCTTCCTATAGCGTAGTTTCGGGGCCCATCTTTTTATAGATAGAATTCTTTAATTCTTCGACTTGTTTATTCGCGTTTACGGCGTCGGTTTCGATCTTACCTAAGAGATCCACCAGTTTTTCCTGTTGTATCTTTAATTCTTCCTTAGTCAGTTTATCCAAAGGCTTTATTTTCATTATCTCTTTAGTACAGCCTGATGCCACAGTGATCTTATTATGCCAGTTGGCGATAGAATGGAATATATCACGTAAAGTGGTCATAGCAGCTCCTTTATTTTTTCAGCTATCAAAGGCAATTTGCACGGTTTTGTAAAATACGCATCCGGGCCAAGCGGCAGGATCTTTTCCTTGATCTCGTCATCGCTGAATCCTGTTAGTACAATTATTTTAGCTTGCTTATTCAGCCCTTTCATTTTTACCAACACATCTTTTCCGTCTATATCGGGCAGGCCCAGGTCCAAAAGCACTGCATCGGGACTTTCTTTCTGGAAAACTTCCAGGCCTTCTTTTCCGCTCGCGCTGTAAAGAACCGAGTAGCCCTGCTTTTCAAAGAATGGCTTCGCGAAGTCGCGCATGAGGTTTTCGTCGTCAACTATAAGCAGCTTTTTCACTTTTACTTCTCCCTTAGTACCGGCAGTGTTATAAGAAAGTCCGTTCCCTTAAAGCGTTCCGTATGATGGATATCGATACTGCCGTCATGCCCGCGCACAATGGTCTGAATTGTATACAGCCCTATCCCGGTCCCTCCCCTTGTCTCTCTTTCATTCTTTCTTTCCGAAGAGGCCTTTGATGTATAAAGCGGGATAAAGACGCGCTTTCTTATTTCCTCGGTCATGCCTATGCCGTCATCAATTATATGGATATTGATCCGGTTTTTAGCCTCCCCCATCTTGATTTGAATCGAGCCGTTATAATCAGCCGGTATGTTAGATCCGGGGTTCTGGCCGACATAGTTACGTTTTTCAATTATAGCATCGTAGGCATTATTAAGCATATTCACAAATACCTGCTGCAATTGAATAAAGTTGCCCTGAATATTGGAGAGATGTTGCGGGATATGTATATCAAGAACGATTTTATCAAAGGCCTTTGCAGACTGAAGCTTTACTACTCGTATGGCCTTGTCCAAAACGTCTTTCAGGTCAACCTTTTCAAATGTCTGCTTTGCCTTATCCTGCGGCCTTGCGTAGGTTTTAAGCTCATTTCTGAGCTTGG
>JAPLLL010000038.1:0-1414 GCA_026387595.1 Candidatus Omnitrophota bacterium | reverse complement strand
TCAAACACTGCTTTTAATTGGGGATTACTGCTAAGGCACGCTTTTACCGCTTCATTATCCGTCAGATCAAAAGCGGCAGTATATATCCCCTGGAGCCTATTGTTAATCTCATGCCCCATAGCAGACGCCATATAGCCTAGTTCCGCTACACGCTTGGCGTTAAACAGCTCGCCTTGGGTAATTCTGAGGTCGATTAAGAATAAGGCGTTTTCAATTGCAAGGGCTGCGGAGTTGGACAAGCTCGAAAGAATACTTATATCTTCTTCGGTGTATAATGAACTTTTTTCTTTATCTCCAAGAACTAAAAATCCTAAAAGATCATTTTCAATAAAATGCGGAATGATTAATGTAGCAGAAATTCGGCGCATTTTGTCCTGAATAGAAATTAAATCAACGCGACTGCCATTATTTAGCTTCTTATCAAGCGGTAAATTGGCTATCTCCTCACGAATTAATTCCCTCCCCCATCCAAATAACAATTTTACCAAAGGATCATTTTTTGTTAAGACCTCGTCTTTTAGTAGAAAGGGATAGCTTAAAGGACGATATGATTTTAAGATATATCCATCCTTTTCTTTGTCATAAAGATATACGCCTGCGTAATTTACTTTTAGGGTTTTGACTAACCGATAAACGATAAGCTCTAATAACTTGTCCAATTCTTTTATAAGCAATAATGTCTTTGAAAACTTACGCAGTGTTTCATAGCGTTTGAATTCGGTTTTATATAATAACCCCTTACTACGTTTTTCAAGGCTTATGTATATAAATGGGCCTAAGGTTGCCAAGATGGCCATGAGCCACGTTGAATGCCGCCATAAATAGTACTTATAACCAATCCAAAACGGTACTCCTAGGACTAGGGCATAAACAAAAGCAAAGATACCAAAGCGAGTAATGGCTACTTTGATATCCATAAGACGATAACGGACGATGGCGTAAGATATAACAAGAGTATACATAAAAACAAATGGGCCACCTATTGGAGGAAAATTAAGATCGTATACCAAGGGAAAAGTCGTTGCTCCACCGAGAAAACCAACAATAGAGGCTACTAAAACATATCGAATTTGGTTTTTTGAAAACCCAGAAAGGTCATTAAAATTTTTAAGGGCTAGATATCCTGCGAGAGTAACAAAAATAAAAAAATGGGCATTAAAAAGTAAGTAAATAATGCCTGGTTTAGGATAATACGTGAATATTTGTTTTGGGACTATGTCCATTATGAACATTTTCGAAAACACAAATAATGAAAGTATGATAGCTGAGAAATAGCTTATGTAAATTAGGTTCTTGTATTTTTTGACTTTATCGATCAAAGAAACTATGAAATATAGATAAAAAGTGGCTATAAAAATTGCTCCTAAATGTGATAATCTTTCAAGACAGAGGGTTAGATTTTTTTCAAATGCGC